>JAFPVA010000077.1 GCA_017413105.1 Butyrivibrio sp.
ATATTTTCCCCTGAAGTAATTAATAAATGAAGCTGCCGGGTAAACCGTAAGTGAAGTCCCGCCTATAATCAGCATATCAGCCTCTGAAAGAGCCTGAATTGCGCCTGAAACCTGATCATCCGGAAGTCCTTCTTCATATAAGGTTATGTCAGGTCTGATTGTTCCGCCGCAACTGCACTTTGGAATAGGTTCTGTGGATTCAAATATGTAATCTGAAGGATACTCTTTTCCACATTTCATGCAATAGTTCCTAAGAGCACTTCCGTGGATCTCATAAACCACTTCGCTTCCGGCTTTCTGATGAAGACCATCAATATTCTGAGTAACTACAGCCTTTAGCTTACCCTCTTTTTCCAATGCTGCCAGATATTTATGGGCGTTGTTTGGCTCAATATTCCTTGTATCCATCTTCTGTCTGTGGAACTCATAGTAAACCTTTGGTTCATACACAAGACAGCTGTGGCTCAAAAGATATTCCGGCTGATACATATCAAATCTGACATCATGCTGATTGTATAATCCGTCTTTACTTCTAAAGTCGGGAATACCGCTTTCTGTAGAGACACCGGCTCCGCCAAAGAACACGATATTCTTTGAAGCATCGATCATATCCTTGAACTGTTTTAACTGCTCTTCCATAGTTCCCCCTTCCTGCGTTTTTTATAGCTTGTTATTATTAAGACTACCTTATTGTAAGTCTTCTTTAGCAGTAAATTCAACATTCTTCGCGAAGCTTTTGGCGCTATTTTTCCATATAAAAATCCTGCAAGCCAAGATCAGCCTGCAGGACATCTTAGTTGTTTATTCTGTTAACATAGATAAAGAGGCATATCACTGTGACATGCCCCTTCATCCCTCTTATTATTTGCCCCTCAAATCGCAGTACCCTTTCGGAGGTAAGTTTCAAAAATCCAGTAATTACTGAAGTCTTGTTGAAAGACCATCGTTAAAAAGCTGCTGTCTCTCGTCGATGATTTCCTGATAACCGGCATCAAGATACTTCTGTGACAGCTCATCATAAAGAGCATCAAACTCTTCAGGAGCGCACATTACAAGCTGATCACGGTACTCTGGATAAAGCTCTTCCTTAAGTGTGTTACCGTACTCTGTAACTGACTCAAGTGCTGCGCCAAACATGCAGTCAACATTGCACTTTCCAGCATTGTAGATTGCCATCTGTCCGTTGTAGTTTGCAAGGATCTGATCGTAGAAGTCCTGAGGAAGTCCCTGAGGATTGATTGCTGCGATATCATCTTCGATGTTTCCAAGAACCTTGATAGCTGTTACTACCATCCAGTAGTCAACGTTGTTGTTATGGCCCTGCTGCTCTTCAAGACCTGACTGATCACCAACAGCTACAGGCTTGCCATCAACATAGTTGAAGTTAACGCCTTCAATTCCCCACTGCATTGTAAAGAGATTTTCAGGCTGTGCCATCCACTCAAGGTACATCATGCCGGCCTTTACTTCATCCTCTGTTGCGTTGTTTGCAAAACCAATCATTGCGCCGATATTTCCGCCCGGACGATATGCATTGCTGCTGCCCCAGGTCTTATCCTGAATAAATTCAGAAGGGCAAACTGCAACTGCAAGCTTAGCATCAGGATCATTCTCATAAAGTGAGTTGAGAACGTTCATTGTTGATGAAACATATCCGGACCACTGGAATGCTTTACCGTTGATGAAGTCAGCCTCTACATCAGAAGCGCTTCTAAGGTAGTACTCAGGATTGATATATCCATCGTTGTAAAGCTCGTTGTTCCACTTAAGAAGTCTCTTCTGAGCCTCTGTAGAAAGAGCCGGAATCTGATAGTCACCTGTTGTAGCCCATGTTACTTCATCCTGAGGATAATCTCTGTAGCCATAGTTCTGGTCTACACCTGCCCCTGAAACCTTTGATCCTGAAAGAGGATACTCGTGTCCGTTCTCAACAAGCTTAGCGTAGAGATCAAGAAGTTCTGAGTTAGTCTTTGGAAGCTCTGTGTAGCCGGCTTCTTCTACCCAGTCAAGTCTGTACCATGTGCAGAATGTATATGTTGAAGCGCCGTAAGGTCTGTTACCAACTACAAGGTAGTTGTCACCAGCCATCTGAACATAGTTTGTAAGTCCGTTGTCTTCCATATTTTTGTAGTATGTAGGTGCGATTGTCTTGAACTGCTCTATATCATATGGCTGTAAATATCCGTCAGATACCCATGTTGCGAGTTTGTCGTAATCATACTCCATACAGAGAGTAGGAAGTGAATCTGTAGATGCAAGCATAGCGTAGTCTGTCATAACGTCAGAACGTGTAATTCCAACATATTCAACTTTAACATTGTACTTGTCACCAAAGTTCTCCTGAACCCATTTTGTCCAGTAGTTGTTCTCTACGTCAGAGCATCCGTTTCCGTTGTCTCCTCTGTCATAAACTGCAACTCTGAGTGTTACCTGATCTGAAAACGGCTCCCACCCCTCAATTCCTGCTGCAGCAGTTGTCTCTGCTGTTTCAGCCGGAGCAGCTTCAGTTGTGGTTGTTTCTGTCTGAGTTGTCTGAGTTGTCTCAGATGACTGAGAATCCGCACTTTCGGTTTCTGTTGTGGCTGTGTTTGAGCCACAGGCTACAATTCCCATTACCATGCTGGCGCTAAGTAATGCTGCCAATAACTTCTTTTTCATCTTATTCCTCCTTTGTGATAAGAAAATTATCTGAACCTCCGCCATGGAGGCGTCATTCATTAACCCTTTACAGCTCCTACCATTGTTCCCTGTACAAAGTATTTCTGAAGGAACGGGTAGATAATAATGATCGGAATAGTTACAAACATAATGCATGCTGCCTGAAGCACTTCCGGTGTTGACTGTGTAACCCCTCCTGTGTCTGCCAGTGATGCATTCTGTGCCTCTGTCGCTGATGCAACAAGCTGATATAACTTATACTGGATCATCTTAAGATCTGCAGATCTGGTGAAGTACATATTGTCCGCGTATGAGTTCCATCTTCCTACTGCATAGAACAGTGACAGTGTCGCCAAAATAGGCTTTGATAAAGGAAGTACTATCTTCCATAAAATCTGGAAATTTGTTGCTCCATCCAAAAATGCCGATTCCTCCAAACTGTCAGGAATTGTACTTGCAAAATAGTTCTTCATGATCAGCATGTTATATGGAGAATAAATAAGTGGCAGTATCAAAACCCAGAAAGTATCCAGGATATGAAGCTGATAATACAAGATGTACTGCGGAATAATACCTGCAGAAAAGTACATCGGCACCATCAAAAGGAATGTTATTACCGGACGTCCTTTAAGTCTTTTCTTTGAAAGCGGGTAAGCTGCGCACGTACATACGATCATTCCAAGAAGCGTAAAAAGAAGTGTTACTCCCACTGAAAGAAGCATCGATCTGCTCATGGACTCATCATGTAATACCCTTACAAACGCATCAAATGTAACATCTTTTGGCCAAAAATATACCGACTGCGACATAACTGCTGTATTTCCGGAAATTGATTTTGCTGCCACATGTACAAAAGGAAGCACACATGTTGCGCAAAGGATGATGATGATCAGCATCATTATCGCATCGCTTATTTTAAATTTAACTACTGCATGAGCTCCCCCTGCAGAATAGCTCTCCTCAGGCTTTGCCTGTTTACTCTTTCCCATTTTTATTACTCCCCTCTTATAGCAAGCCGTCTTCGCCAAGCTTTTTTGCTATTCTGTCTGAAATAAGGACCAGACACACTCCGATAATAGATTGGAACAATCCGACTGCCGTAGCCTGACTGAACTTATTGTTTCCAAGTCCTTTATTGAAGATATAAACCGCGAGCTGATACTGGAATTCTTTTACCTGAGTGTTTCCAAGTGAAGTCAATCTCTCAAGATTACTTCCCATAACGCGCCCAAGGTTCATGATAAGAAGCGTTACAATAGTACTTCTGATACCCGGCAATGTGATATGAAGCATCCTCTGCCATCTGTTCGCACCGTCTATCATGGCTGCCTCATACAGTTCTCCGCTGATGCCCGTGATAGCTGCCAGGTAAAGGATTGTTCCCCATCCCATGCCTTGCCACACACCAATGAGCAAATAGGTTACAGCCCAGTGCCATTTCTCATTCAAGAAAGGAATTCCCTGGTCAATAATGCCTGTCTGCATAAGCGCAACGTTTACCAGTCCACTGGAAGGCTTGAACATTGTAAGTGCCACACTACCTATAATTGCCCATGAAAGGAAATGAGGCAGATATAAAATTGTCTGGGAAACTTTCTTGAATTTCTGATATCTAAGCTCATTCAGTATCAAAGCCAAAATGATAGGCATCGGGAATCCAACCAGAAGATCCAGCAGGTTGAAAACAACTGAGTTTCGGATTGCCCTTGCAAAATCAGCGTCCTTGAACACCTTTCTGAAAGTATCAAATCCAACCCATTTACTACCGGCAAAACCTTTTGCAGGCTTATAATCCATAAAGGCCATTCTCAGACCCGGATATGCTCCATAACTGAAAACAATTACCAGAATCAAGGGGATCAGCAAAAGAAGATACAATTGCCAATCTCGTTTTAGACTGCTTTTCCATGCAGCAGAATTAGAATACCTCTTGCTTTTACCGTTACTCTTGCTCATATTGATTGCTCCTCCCCGTTGATAAGTAAATCCTAGAATAAATCAAAAAGCATATCTAATCACTTAGTCAAAAAAACTTTGCATAAACAACCATTTAACCAAATTAACTTAGGGCGATATGTCCCATATATCCAAATTCAGGTAAAATTTATTGTGCAACTTGCTACGTAATCGTTTTCGTTATTTAGTATATAATCCGGGTTATATGCAACAAAAAAGATGACATAAGGTTTTCCCTATGTCATCTTCATTATTTTCTGAATTGCAAACAATTATGTTCTCTTGGGTTCTGACAGATTCTGGGCCTGCATCCATCCGGTGTATTCAAGTATAGAAGCCTTGTCCACTTTCGCCATATTGTGTCTCCACTCGCTTGGATGAGTCCCCATGATCTCAGAAAAATGTCTGTTATAGCTCGATACCGATCTAAAGCCAACCTGTTCAGATATAGATAATATCGATGCTTCCGTGGTTCTTAGAAGAATGCACGACTGCAGTATTCTCGTGGTATTGAGGTAATTTAGCGGGCTGGTATTCATGATCTCATGGAATACTCTTCTAAAATGTGTCTGGCTCAGATGGCACATATCAGCAAGATCTTCCATTGGAAAATTCATCATATAATTTTCTTTTACATAATCCAGCGCCGGAGAAATAACTATTGCATTCTCGTGAAAGTCTTTATTCGTCAGTTCTTTCCCCTTATTTGCTGAATGTATTCTCATAAGCTTCATAAAAAGAGAAAGCATAAGCCCCTTCACGGAGAGCTGATAGTTTACTCCCTTGTGCTCAAGTTCATACATTACCATGCTGAGTATATTGTAAACATCAGGATATTCACTCTTATTCAGGATAAGTTGGAAGTTCTGAAGCATATCCGCAAATACCTCTGCATAGGGTGAAGAGTCATCAAACACGCCCTTCAAGAGTTCATCAGGCTGAATAAAAATGTATGACCAGAGGCTGGCTTCACCCTTAGAGCTATAGGTTGTGTGTGGAACGTTTCTGGAAATGAATGTCATATCTCCGGCTTTAAATGCAACAGGTGTGTTATCGAACTCGATAAATCCGCTGTCTGTATGGCAAACGCCGATCTCAAGGCAATTGTGAAAGTGTAATTTGCCCGACTTTACATCGGAAATATGCCATCTGTCACCCGTTAATAACAACACCGGAAAGTTCATCGGAAGCTCGTAATTTCTGTATTCAATTACTGTTTTCTTAGGTTTAGCCATAGCACTCTTCCTTAAAAATAAACAACGTGAATGCGTTTATTTTACAAAATCATTTATACTTAGTCAAATAGTTGAAATTGCACAGTTTTTTTATTTACATGAATAGACATTTCAACCATCCACTTTTATAATTTGCTCAAATTGAGTTATTCTACTTTCATTTTTGATCAGAAAACAGGAGTAAAAATCCATGGCAAATCTTATCTATGATAAAAACCAGATTGAAAAGGCAATTGATTCAATCGTGAAACGAACAATGAGAATGGACCTTACCTGGGACTGGCCGGGTGGCGTGGCTTATTACGGAGTCTGCGAGGCTTATCTTGCAACCGGTAATAAAGAGTATATTGAAATGCTAAAAGATAGAGTTGATGAATATATTGAGTTGGGACTTCCATCCTGGACTGTTAATACTTGTGCCATGGGACATGCAATGCTGACTCTTTATGAATACACAAAAGATGAAAAATATCTTGATATTGCCAAGAGCAAAATTGATTATTTGGAGAACAAGGCACTTAGATTCGGAGACAATGTCCTTCAGCATACTGTTTCAGTGAACAATGATTTCCCTGAACAGTGCTGGGCAGACACTCTCTTCATGGCAGCCTTTTTCCTTCTGAGAGCCGGTGTTTTGTTAAAGGATGAAAAACTTATCGATGACGCTCTTAATCAATACTACTGGCATATTAAATACCTGCAGGATCCTGCAACAGGTCTTTTCTATCATGGCTATAACAACATTACCAAGGACCATATGTCCGGTTTTTACTGGGGACGAGCAAATGCCTGGGCAGCTTACACCATGTCTGAAGTTGGCAGAGTTCTTCCTGAGTGCTATCTGTATCCCAAATTCCTTGATGTGGTTGGATCTCTGAATGAGCAGCTTGCATCTATCAAGTTACTCCAGACCAAAGATGGTCTCTTTAGAACAATTTTGGATGACGAAGATTCCTATGAAGAGATTTCTGCTTCCTGCGGAATTGCTGCTGCGATGATCAATAAAGGAAATCCTCTGCATATTAAATACATCAACAAAGCCACTGAGGGAATTCTCAAGAACATCTCTGAGGACGGTCGCGTTCTGAATGTATCCGGTGGAACGGCAGTTATGAAAGACAGGGACGGTTATCGCGGTATTTCAAGAGAATGGATCCAGGGTTGGGGCCAGGGTCTTGCTCTTGCTTATCTGTCAGGAATTCTTAATTACGACAAGATTCGCAGTGACGGTGCTCTTTGATATTTTAGGTTCTTTCTCGACAACACAATTTTTTACTGACTTGAGGACATGCTTTTTCATGTCTAAATTGGGGGTTTTATGAACGTGAAGCACAGCAAAGGTGGATTTACACTTCCCGGAGAATCAGGGTACGAAAAACTAACTCTTGAACTGGCAGAAAAGTGGGGCGCTGATGTAATAAGAGACAGTGATGGCACAGTTCTTTCCGATGACATCCTGAACTCCGGTTACGGTATTTACTCTACGATATGTATAATTCGTGACCACAACGAGTGGGCAAAACAGAACATGGATAAACTGCAGCAGAGTTTTCTTATGACATCGCCCAAAGTTGCAGACGACACTTTTTTAACGTTTCATCTTTTGGATGATTTCTTTGACCAGCAGTTTATGGTTAATGATTCACCTGATTCAATGAAATATTGGCAGGTTTATGACAGGACAACCGGCAAGGAGATAAGTAGTAATTTCTGGACTTATGAAAAAGAAGCCGGAAATGTGATCGTAAATAATACACTTCCTTTCCATCGCTATACTGTGAGCTTTTTAGCCTACAGAATATGGGAAGAGATTTCCATGTACAATCACACTACCAATAATTGGGACAAAGAACATTTGATGCCAATTGATCCTGTTCATCCCGAGACCCAGGAATATATGCTAAACTGGCTTACTTCCTGGTGTGAAACACATCCTGCTACTACTGTTGTACGTTTCACTTCTATGTTCTACAACTTTGTCTGGATTTGGGGAAGCAGCGAGAAAAACAGAAATCTTTTTACTGACTGGGGTTCCTACGATTTTACAGTTAGCCCTCAGATGCTTGACAATTTTGCTTTAAAATACGGATATAGCCTGAAAGCTGAAGATTTTATCAATAAGGGTTCTTTTCATGTAACACATATGCCCCCTGTAAAAACACAGCTGGACTATATGGATTTTGTTAATTCCTTTGTAGTTTCCTTCGGGCGAAAACTTGTTGATCTGGTCCATCACTACGGCAAAAAGGCTTATGTATTCTATGACGACAGCTGGGTTGGTGTGGAGCCATACAGTAAACGCTTTAAAGATTTTGACTTTGACGGACTTATCAAATGTGTTTTCTCAGGATATGAAGTGCGCCTATGCGCAGGTGCTGATGTAGAAACTAAGGAAATTCGACTGCATCCATATCTTTTCCCTGTAGGTCTGGGAGGCCTCCCAACTTTTTCTAAAGGCGGAGATCCGACTCGCGATGCAAAAGAGTATTGGAATCACACTCGCAGAGCGCTTCTTAGGACCAAAATCGACAGGATTGGACTTGGTGGTTACCTGCACCTGGTTGAAGATTATCCCGACTTTGTCGATTATATTGCTAAAATATCTGATGAATTCAGGCTGATCAAGAGTCTTCATGAAAATGGACAGCCTTATAAACTCAATATAAAAATAGCAGTGCTCCATTGCTGGGGAACGCTCAGAAGCTGGACATTAAGCGGTCACTTCCATGAGACATATATGAATGACCTCATCCATGTAAATGAGGCATTGTCAGGCCTGCCTGTAGATGTGGATTACATCAGTTTTGAAGACCTTAAGAATACAGATCTTTCTAAGTATAATATTATAATTAATGCAGGTATCGGTGGCAGCTCCTGGAGCGGAGGCGATAGCTGGAATGACGCATCAATTGAACAACAGATTTCCAGATTTGTCTTTAACGGAGGCACATTTATCGGAATTGATGAGCCATCTCTTGTAAGTGGATATGACAACGCATTCAGAATGTCTTCAGTACTCGGCGTTGACAAGGATACTATAGATAGAATCTGTCACGGAAAATGGACTTTTGAAGAGAAAAAAATACCAAATCTGATTCCGGCAGGTGCTGAAGTCCCGCTCCGCTGCAAGGTACATTTGACCGACGGCAAAGCTGATGTCATCTGCTCAAAAGATGGTTTCCCGACATTTACGATCAATAGATTCGGCAAAGGAAAAGGAATTTACCTGTCAACCTTTGAGACAACCACTGCAAATAACAGGTTACTTCTGAATATCCTTATGTTTGCAGCCAATATTCCTTTTGACTGTGAGTATATTACAGACAATGCAAATACTGAGTGTGCTTATTTCCCTGCTGATAAAAAAATTATCGTCATAAACAACTCAGATCAGAAACAGAGCGCTGTTATAAAGACAGAAAAAAACGATATTAAATTCAGTGACATTGAGCCATTCGATACTATAATCAAACAGCTATAAACACCATAACCATTCCTTTCACAATCTTCACAACGTAAAATGAGCAGTGAATCCTCCCAGTATTCAGCACTGCTCATTTTATATTTCATAAAATTATATTCTGTTTCTTCATTGAAAAAGCGTCTTAATTAGAATCCTGCTTTTTTCAAAAGAGCGGCTAAGGATGTAGTAGCTTCTCCTTCGCTCTCAAACTCAATTTTTTCTTCTGTGATCTCAGTTGCTGCAATTTCCTCAAGAGCTTTCATGCTAAGGCTAAGTTTTCCATCCTTAATAGCAGTAACCTTTACCTTAACTTTCTGGCCCACCTTGAGAACGGAAGATGGATGAGCAATTCTCTGATTGCAAATCTGTGAAATATGTACAAGACCAGTCATTCCATTTCCAAGGTTAACAAATGCACCGTAATTCTGAAGGCTTTCTACTACCCCTTCAGTAACAAGTCCAACCTCAACATTTGAGATCATCTCAGCTCGTCTTTTATCTGCTTCTTCTCTGAGATACTCTCTTGCTGAAAGAACAAGTTTGTCATTCTCCTGGTCAGCTGTAATGACCTTTACTTTAAGTGTCTTGCCTACATATTCAGGGATATTGTCCTCTTCCACATACTGAAGATCCAGTTTAGAAGCGGGAATAAAACCTCTTATACCTTCAAGAAATGCAACGCATCCTCCTTTAACTGCTTCAGAAATTTTAACATCTGTGTACTGTTCACTGTCTCTCAGTTCTTTAAGTTTATCCCAGGCAAGAACGTGGTTTGCTTCCTTTTTCGACAACAAAATATTGCCATTACCATCATCTGTGCTGATAACTGTGGCTGATACTTCGTCCCCAAGTTTCACATCCCTGTGAACAGAGAACTTTGGATCATCGCTCATATCACTTACCCTGATAATACCTTGAGTATAATACTTAAGGTCCAATGTAATCTCAGTGTCGGATATATCAATTACTGTGCCCTCCAGGATGTCTCCTTCCTTAACCTTCCTAAAAGATCTGTCGATCTCATCTTTATAATCATTCATTGTCTCTTCTGCCATAATATATTCCTCCAACATTTTTTGTTTTGTGCCGACATATAGATTATTTTCTATTATACCCACATGCATAATTATATCAAATCCATATTCTTAGATACAAAAAAAGATCTGAAAACTAATCAAGTTATCAGATCTTCTAAAGAGGTGACAGGCAGATTTGAACTGCCGATCAGGGTGTTGCAGACCCACGCCTTACCGCTTGGCTATGTCACCATACATTACATTATACAACAAAAGAACACTTACCAACACATAAAATTTACGAAATTCTCTCAGATGACTCCGACGAGAATCGAACTCGTGTTACCGCCGTGAAAGGGCGATGTCTTGACCGCTTGACCACGGAGCCTAATACTTGGCGATAGTGTTCTAGCTCCCCCTGTCGGACTCGAACCAACGACACTTCGGTTAACAGCCGAATGCTCTACCGACTGAGCTAAGGAGGAATATAAAAAATTTTGTACCTTCAAAACCGAACACTGATAATCTAAATCCATTTTTTCCTATACGTTCTAAGGATAAGTCCTCGACCTATTAGTACACATCAGCTGAACACGTTACCATGCTTACACCTTGTGCCTATCTAACCTCGTACTCTACAAGGGGTCTTACTGCCGAAGCAGGGATATCTCATCTTGAGGGGGGCTTCACGCTTAGATGCCTTCAGCGTTTATCCCTTCCGGACGTGGCTACCCAGCCTTATGCATCTGGCGATGCAGCTGATACACCAGCGGTCCGTCCATCCCGGTCCTCTCGTACTAAGGACAGCTC
>JAFPVA010000078.1 GCA_017413105.1 Butyrivibrio sp.
TTCTTAGATGATATTACAGAAACCCGCACTTGCTGCGGGTTTCGTGAGAACATGATTCAGGTGGCAAACAAGCCCTTCGACGTAAGTCGACTGGAATAGGCTTGTTTGCTGATATCTTGAATGTTTCATTCAAGATATCATACTTAACGATTTGGGAAAAGCCTGAGCAGCTTCTAAACTGAGGTTGTTCAGGCTTTTAACTTGAAGAACTACTCATTGTACTACATATTTTGGTGGTTTCTGATATAATTACCTCATTATGGCAAAGATAAAATCAGATCAAATTAAAAGTTCATTACTGCTCTTGATGGCATCTGTTGTGTGGGGCGCTGCTTTTGTTGCGCAATCAATTGCGAGTAACAATGTCGGAACATTTACCTTTAACGGCATCCGATTTATCATTGGCGGAATCTGCCTTCTTCCATTGCTTAAAGGACATCACTTATCTCCTAAGCAAATACCACCTAGGAAACTTGTGGGTGGCGTCATATGTGGAACCGCGCTGTTTCTTGCCTCAACATTTCAGCAGGCCGGTATAGCACTTGGTGCTACTGCCGGGGAAGCAGGTTTTTTGACTGCCTGCTACATAGTTATGGTTCCGATTTTAGGAGTTTTCATAGGAAAAAAGTGTTCGTTCCTCGTATGGCCTGCGGTTTGCATTGCACTGTTTGGACTATACTTACTGTGCATTCCTTCAGCCGGAATGGGTCTTTCTCTTTCATCGGCAGACATTGCTCTACTGATGTGTGCTTTGCTTTTTTCTGTGCAGATTCTGTGTATAGATCACTACGCTCCTCTGATGAGTCCTGTAGCCCTTGCGTGCGTTCAGTTTATCGTAAGCGGCATTTTGTCACTTATAGCTGCAATTATCTTTGAGCTTATCCCTGATCCTTCTTCATGGATAAAGGCTCTGTATTCGCCAACCGCCTGGATTGCCATTCTTTACACCGGAATCTTTTCTTGTGCAATTGGATATACACTGCAAGCTGTTGGTCAGCGCTCGCTTAATCCTGCCCTGGCTTCGCTTATAATGAGCCTTGAATCTGTGTTTTCCACGCTCTTTGGCTGGCTTATTCTGCATCAGACGATGGACACTAGAGAAGCATTGGGCTGTGTGCTCATTTTTGCTGCTGTTATATTGGCGCAAGTACCTCAAAAGACAACATAGAACAATAGATTTGACCATAAAAAAAGTACCTCCACCGGGAGCCTGCCGCAGTGAAGGTACCTTTATCTTTTTGGAAGATGGTTCATCGTGTATCTTCCTCCTTTCCTTTGCTACTATCTATATCGGGTAGTAGCCTCAAGAAATTAACCACTTGAAGTGGTTTTTCTTTGATGATATTATCTTAAACTTTTTTGGGAGAGGAATACATAACAGAATCTGCGTAATAACGGGATTTAATTTCCTTTTTTGGATAATATTAGTCGATAAAATAAAAAGAGATTAATAACATCATCTTGTATTGGTACGTTATTCAGCATACAATATAATGTATAAGAAACCAGTTCACATAATTTACTAGTGGAGAGTGCATCATGATTACACAGTTCCCTGAAGTAATAACTATTGACGGTTTTATCTACAAGAAGATGGAGCAGAGGGCCAGCGGAGGCGCATATTACGATTCCAAGGACAATCCTTCTGATATAACATCTAAATCTATCTGCCTTTATCCAAATGGAGAGCTGACCTATAACTGGAGAGGGCTAGAACAGCGGTGGAACAAGAACTACAAAGTGATTCGCTGAATTTTTTAACTGAATAAAGAGACATCAGGCTTCGCCACAATGTGACGGAGCTTTTTTTAACCAAGAAAGGAGCTCCTATGGAAATCAAAAAATTAGGTTTTGGAACAATGCGTCTTCCGCGTTTAGATCCCGATGATGCCGCTTCGATTGATATTGAGCAGTTTAAGAAGATGGCAGATATGTTCATAGACCGCGGTTTTTGCTATTACGACACCGCATATCCCTATCACCAGGAGCACTCCGAGGAAGCGGTAAAAGAGGCTGTGGTAAAAAGATTTCCCAGAGACAGCTATCTCCTCGCTGATAAAATGCCAATCTTACGAGTTACCAAGACGGAAGACTACCAGATGTTTTTTGACGAACAGCTGAGACGATGCGGAGTGGACTACTTTGATTATTACCTTCTCCACAATCTTGGCAGAGACAGGTATATAAAAACTGAGAAGTATGGCGGCTTCCCATTCATAGAAAAACTTAAGAAAGCCGGATACGTCAGGTATATTGGCTTCTCTTTTCATGATGATGCTCAGACTCTGGACCGGATACTGACCGAGCACCCCGAGGTGGATTTCGTTCAGCTCCAGATCAATTATCTTGACTGGGAGAGCATTGCCATTCAGTCAGGCCTTTGCTATGAAACTGCAAAAAAGCACGGCAAGAAGGTAACTGTAATGGAACCAGTTAAGGGCGGTGCTCTTGTTAAACTTCCCGAAGCCGCACTAAAGAAATTCAATGAGTTTTATGCTGATCATAACGACCCTTCCATTACTCCGGCATCCCTTGCAATAAGGTATGCAGCTTCGCTGGACAATGTTCAGATGGTTCTGAGCGGAATGAGCAGCATTGAGCAGCTTGAGAATAATACAGCCTACATGAAGGATTTCAAGCCGCTTTCCGATGAGGAAAAAGAGCTTGCCTCCTCCATAACAGAAATACTAAACAGCGCCGGCACTATTCCATGCACCAGCTGCAGATATTGTATGGAGGTTTGCCCCAATAACATAAACATTCCCGAGTATTTCGGACTTTACAATATGCATGCTGTGACAGGCAACAAATCAAATATGTATTACGAGCGTTTTTCCATGAATCATGGCAAGGCTTCTGAGTGCGTCAAATGCGGTTTGTGTGAAAAGAACTGCCCTCAGCATATAGATATCAGGAAGAGGCTTGAGGATTTTGCAGCGCTGTATGAACAGCCCTGATTTTTTTCGAGCTAAGGGAAAGTCAAGGACATCTAGGACCAGCCGTGGTTAGCCAGGGACATCTAGGACCAGCCGTGGTTAGCCAGGGACATCTAGGACCAGCCATGGTCAGCCATGGGCAGCCACAAAGGCAGCGGGCTGACGGAAAGTAGGATGGCAAGGGTGTGCAGTAGTTTAAAGCGTAGGAGCAACAGCCTGAAGTGCTTTTGCGGGGAGTGCTTTTATGGTGCGTAAGTAGTTTTAATGGTGAATTTGCGTCTTTATATCTGTTTTCTTCAAAAAAGATGCCGTGATTTTTTTTGCCTGCGTCTTTATTTTGGATTTCAAAGAAAAAGAAGTATGAAATAGATGTTATACTCTGAGTCGCTCTTGATCCAGTCCCAAGCCTGCTTCTAAAAATCTGAAAGCTTGTTTTAAGACGTAAATTTGAAGGCGAAAAAGTAGTCCGAAAGCAAATCTACATAATTCACTACGGCTCAAAAAACAAAAATGAAAATAAAGACGCCGCCTGATTTTTTTTAGGTATCCCAAATTTGAAAATCTGGAAAAGAGACGCAAAGTTTAGAAATAAAATGAGTACTCGCCATGCGGGGCAAGCCGAATTTAATTTCAAATAACAATAGCCCATCACTTATGTGACAGGCTATTGTTATTCTTGGCTATTCTCGCTGTAGATATCTCTTGATACTTCTGAGCTAGGCTTAAGCAACTCTTAGTATCTTTTCACATTCTTAATATCTGAAGATACATCGCTATGCTACGGTAAAGCATCGCTACCTTTGCTGAGATGATATCTGTCATTCGCTGCAGATTATTTATACTCTTACTGTTACCTTTCCGCCGCGAGGAATTCCAAATTCATTAGGGTTTATAGGATCGCTTCCGCAGAAGATTTCTGCTTCGTACATAGCTTCTGTTCCACCAGTTACCATTGAAAGCTCGTTCATATTTAATTCTCTATTATTTGTATTCATCATATTTTTACTCTCCTGTTCTCCGAAGTTTGTATCGGTTGCTTTGATTATTTATACGAGGCAAAAATTTTTTCGAAGACAGATAAATAATTCTATATAAACTTCAAATACAGATACATCAGGCTTCGCCACAATGTGACGGAGCTTTTTTAGAGATTGTCCTCACCCCATTTTTTCAGTTCAAGAAGAATTGGGATGAGGCTTTTTGCTTTTTCAGTGAGATTGTATTCAACTCTTACTGGCATTTCATCGTACTGCTTTCTCTCGACAAGCCCATCAGCTTCAAGTTCTTTCAGGGAATTGGCCAGCATTGTGTTGGTAATTCCATGAATAGAGCGGTTGATCTCGCCATATCTGACAACTTCATTCTTATCGATGACGCACAGAATCATGATTTTCCACTTGCCGCCAACGGTATCGATTACTTTCTTTAATCCGCAACCTTCTCCGGCGATATCATCACATAATGGTTCTCTGTTTACTTGTTTTCCCATAGTATACTTTTCCTTACCAGATAAATAAAAACTGCGTACTTGATATAAAAATTATACCAACTATAATATGAGCATCAGGTGAAAAAATCAAGTAGATGTAAGGAGTTATATGAAGATGAAAAAGGCAGCTAATGATATAAAAAGATGCGTTGCCTGCGGAGTCTGCGTATTGCAGTGTCCAAGAGAGGCAATAGATATCTATAAAGGCTGTTATGCAGTAGTGGATGTAAAAAAATGTGTTGGATGCGGCATTTGCGAAAAAGCATGTCCGGCAGGTTCAATCAAAGTAGAGGAGGTGCGGGATGGCATCCAATAAGAAAAAACACTGGTATGACTACCTATGGATTTGGACAATAATATATTTTGCACTTGGATTCTTTAATATTCTGTTTGCATGGCTGGGTATGATTGACTTTATTGTTCCGCTTATATTTGCAATTGCAGGCGGCAACAAAATGTTTTGTAATAAGTTCTGCGGAAGAGGGCAGCTTTTCTGGGTTCTGGGGAGAAAATGTAAATGTTCCCGCAGCAAGCCTGCGCCAAGATGGATATCATCCAAGTGGTTCAGGTATGGATTCCTTGCATTCTTCATGACAATGTTTGGAACAATGATCTTTCAGACGTACCTTGTATTCTCGGGGGAAGAGTCGCTAAGAAAGGCAATAAAGCTCTTATGGACATTTAAAGTGCCATGGAAATGGGCGTATAATGGAAGTGTGTTTCCTGACTGGGTGGCACAGTTTGGATTTGGCTTTTACAGCCTGATGCTGACATCCACCCTGATAGGACTTGTCGTAATGGCGTTGTATAAAGAGAGAACCTGGTGCTCATTCTGCCCAATGGGGACAATGACTCAAGGGATCTGTCAGATCAAAGCAAAGAAAGGTATGGAGAATGATGACAATAAATGAAAGAGCTGAAAAGGCTGTGGAATTAAAGAATTCAGGGATGTATAACTGTGCCCAGTCGGTGACTGCTGCATTATCCGATATGACAGATCTTTCAGAGGAGCAACTTAAACATATATCAGCAGGGTTCTGTGCCGGAATGGGTAATCTTGAAGCTACATGTGGGGCGCTTATAGGAGCAGGCATGATAGCTGGGCTTAAGACTGAAGGCAAGGGAACGCTTGGTATTACAAGACAGATGCAGGAAGAATTTTCCAGAAGATGTGGCGCCATAAAGTGTAAGGATCTTAAGGCGATGACGGATGGCAAGCCGCTATGTCCTTGTGAGGACTGCGTGAGAAATGCCGTTATGATCTTTGGAGAGACGATGGGAATATAGTGCATAATACTGGAAAAAAATATGAAACTACCCTCTGATTGGGATAATCCATCCCCTGATAACAAGAGAATATGTGACAAGTTTTCGTACGAAAAGTATGAGTATTGCGGAACTTTGCCCTACAGGCTCTTTGTGCCTGAATGCGTGAAAAGCGTACCACTTGTGGCCTTTCTTCACGGAGCAGATGCTTTTGGCGAGGACAATGAGCTGCAGCTATCTATGCATGATATAGGTACAGTTTTTGCTTCTGATGACTGGCAAAAAAAGCATCTCTGCTACGTCCTTGCGCCCCAGTGCAAGAGGGGAAGGTATTGGTCAGGGCTGATTGACGGGGATAGAGTCTGTGCTTTGGTAAAAGAGCTTTTGGCACGCTTCGACAATATAGATCCTAAGAGAGTTTACATATACGGCTATAGCGCTGGCGGCGTCGGAACGCTTGAAATCATAAAGTATCACCCGAAGCTGTTCGCTGCTGCGGTTTCCATCTGCGGGGCGACCGGAGAAAGAGATCTTAACGCACTGACCAGGACTCCGCTGTGGCTTATTCATGCAGAAGATGACCTTATTGTAAAAGCTTCTTACAAAAAAGAAAGCGGTGTGAGCTCTCATCTTGGCTCAAGGGATATTTACAAGGTGTTAAAAGGGGTTCATCCGGATCTTCACTACACCGAGTATAAAGCGGGCGAGCTAAAAGAAAAATATGGACTAAATCCGCATTGTAGCTGGGTTCTGGCTGGAAAAGATGAACAGGTAAAAGAGTGGCTGTTTTCGCATGGATGAAAGGATGCAAACTATGTATCTTGAATGGAATTACAGTGAAAAACTTGATACAACTGATCAGATAGCCAATATCTAAATTTGATACAGATACTGCAAAAATGTTAGATGAAAAATGATTATGAAATCTGAAACATTGGGCATGGGAGTGTGGTATTCAGTGAGGCATTGTATTCATTGCCAATTAGTCAAAGCAATGGTGAATTTACGGCCTTATATCAGTTTTCTTCAAAAAAGATACCGATATTTTTTTCGCATACGTCCAAATATTTGATTTCATAGAAAAAGCAGTATGAATTTGATGATCATAAAATAATCCTGTCCCAAGCCTACTGCTAAAAATCCAAAAACTAGTATAAAGCAGTAAAATTCGCAGGTGGAAAGCTGGACTGCAAGTTAATCTACATGATTCATTACTGCTCAAAAATAAAAAACAAAAATATAGACGCTGCCAAAATTTTTTTAGTTATCCAAAATTTGAAAAGCTCCAAAAAAGCCGTAAATTTCAACGAATTGGCAATTAGTACTGCCCAAAATATGAGCACGTGTCCTTGACATTGGGTTCACTTGAAATTAAGTGCTCGCTATGGGGGATAAGTCGAATCCAATTACAAATAACAATAAGTGAAAAAATAGTAGTAGCACTTGAGATTTCCATCTGCAGAGCGACAGGAAAAGGAGATATTCACTACACGGAGTACATTGCGGGCTGGCTAAAAATGGATAAATCTGCTATACGGTTAGGCCTATTCCAGGTTGAGACTTGCTTTTCAAGGTACTATATTTTTTTTATTAGGGATTATTGGAAGTATGTTCAACATTGGAAAAAACAAAGAAGTGGAAAGATACATTAGCAGGAAGAACAGCAAAGCAAGACGCGACGAACATAAACAGGGATAGACAATGGAATACATAGACATTTTTACAAGAGACGGCGGGTATACGGGAGTCACCAGACCCAAGCATGATCCTAAGAAGCCGGGAGAATATTACAGGCATGTCCTCATAATCATGAAGACAACTGACAGTCCTGCGCCGGGAGAGGGCGAAGGCCAATACATTGTTCAGCAGAGATCGCTTAAGGCAAAATACTACGCCGGAAAATGGGATATGACCGGTGGCGCTGTAATGGCTGGCGAGACTCCGGAGGCAGCAGCTATTAGAGAAGTAAAAGAAGAACTTGATTTAACAATTCCGACAGAAGACCTGCAGCTGGGATTTGAGCGGGTTGTTGACTGGGATGATGGTACAGGTCTTCTTGTTTCGGTTTTCATGTGTAGGGTAGATATTCCTAAAGGCGGTTTTAAGTTTGATGCCCGTGAAGTCAATGATGTGAAGGTTATGCCTTTCCACGAATTCCTTTATCACGTATCGGACCACAATGACGAAGACTTCTGCAATGGACTTAGGGAGATAGAGAGGAAACTATGACAATAAGAGAGAACTGTGAGCCAAGGGGACGATTTCTCTTTTGAAAAGAAAGTTGTAAAGACGGACAGCGTAACAAGCTCCCTTCCGAAGAATATAGATTCAATCATTTCCAAGGCAATGAAGCTCGCCGACAAAGGAGCATCTCACGAAGAGATAGCTGCCAAACTAAAAATATCAGAAGACCTTTCGGAACAGATCTGCAGGATGTACTTTACTCATCCGGGGGTAGATGTTGCTGGGATTCTTCAGAGGATAAGCAACTGAATATAGATGGCTCACTGCTTGAAATCTGATGAGAAGTAAGGAATTATAAGCTGATCTCCAATTCTGATGTCGTTTGCATCATATATATGGTTTATCTGACAGATTTCATTGATATATTCGTCGGTATTAGTATATTCTGCGGTCATAAAGTTTTCAGCGATATCAGATAATGAATCAGAATAATTTACAGTAATTGTAGTGTAGTATTTGATTCTGGGTGCCTCAGAACGCGCTTGCGGGGTAATTGTTGTCCCTACAAACACTAATGAAATCGTGAGTATAGTAAGAATTGCGAGAGATGCCAGAGCTGTAAGAAGTGTATGCTTTTGCTTTTTTATAATCTGGGCTCTTCTGTTTTTGTTGTCCCAAATAAGTATTTCCCTATAAACAGAATATGCTGTATCCATTATTTTCCTCCCAACAAAATGCTTAAACGATTAAGATAGCTTAATTATAAGCTTTTTAATGTACCACAAACATAAATAAAGCCTAAAAACCATAAACAATAAAACGCAAAAATAAACTAGAATAGGGTGTTTATAAAGAATTGGTAAAAACTTCTTTTTTTACCTGTTTTTGACGACTATTTGATGGACAACATCTGATATCTTAGAAACTTGGAAAAGTATGAGTTCTTGGATAAAATTACAGAAATCCGCACTTGCTGCGGGTTTCGTGAGAACATGATTCAAGAGTCAACCAAGCCCTGCGACGTTAGTCGCCTTCAAATGGCTTGGTTGATACATTCTTGGATTTTATATCCAA
>JAFPVA010000079.1 GCA_017413105.1 Butyrivibrio sp.
AAGTCATAGGCGAACTTATTGCAGATAAACAGGCTCTCCCTATGCTGCTCGGCTTCTATCTCGTCATCCGTCTGCTTGGAATAAAGGTCACTGGTATCGACATCTGGACAATATGTTTTCAACAGGAACTTGACGGCCTCCACGAAGTCAAAGCCTTTCAGCTCCTGCACAAAGCTAATAATGTCGCCACCCTTGCCGCAGCCAAAGCACTTAAACATGTTCAGCGAGAGATCTAACATCAAAGAAGGTGTCTTCTCGCTATGGAAGACGCAACAGCATTTCTTGCGATTCTTTCCGGCATTCAGTAGTGAAGTGCCTGGACATAAGTCCATCACAAGC
Organism: Butyrivibrio sp.; assembly: GCA_017413105.1. Lineage (GTDB taxonomy): Bacteria > Bacillota > Clostridia > Lachnospirales > Lachnospiraceae > Butyrivibrio. Next base: position 340 of record JAFPVA010000079.1, read on the forward strand.
TGGCTGATGTCAACCCTTGACTTGATGGTATCTATGTATTTTTCTTTTATCATATCAAATTTCATTGAGAAGAAGCCGAATCATTCGGCATACTCCGCTCTCCAGCAGTTAGTCTTGATGATACTGCCCAGCTCCCTGATAATAACGGGGGACAAAGGGCGAATAGCTGTATTCCTGGCAACACACAACAGCCTGTGCTGCCAAGAATGTGGCGAACCACCAAGACGTAAACTGATGAATGCCGTAAAACGACCTTTCTCACCGCGTGTCAACTGCTCATAATATGCAGCAATATCCTTTTGCGTCATCTGCTCATTATATTGTGTTAAATCTTCCAATTTGCTTTGTTAATTCAAGAATTATGCGTAATTTTGCACGCAAATTTAGCTCAAAATATTGAAATAGAAAAATAATTCGCTCAATTTATTGAGGATATTAGAACATATTAACATATTAAATATAAGATTTGTCATTTATGCTTAACATTGATCTGGTAGATAATCTCTACGCGAGTCTCTCAAAAGAGCAACAGCAGAACCTCTGCTCTCTTCTTTTCAAAAACAGCAAACAGACCATGAATTATTTCAGGCGCACGAAGGACATCAGCCTCTCCAAACTTGAAACTTTGGCCGACTTCTTTCATATGCCGCTGGATTATTTCAGGCTGGGCAATTCATTCGCAACGAACAATGTCAATGGAAACAACAACTACATTGGCAATGTCTCTCTCAGCAACAACCTCCTTATCGAGAATGACTCTCTTCGCAAAGAGGTCGAAAGCCTGAAAGAGACCCTAAAGGCTAAAGACGAAGCCCTGAAAGCGAAGGACGATTTGATACAAACAAAGACCGATTACATCGATGCCTTAAAGGCTCAATCTTCCTCAAAATAATGAGCAAATAGCCACCTATAATTTCCTTGGCTTTTGCAACTACAAAGATTGACACTAATGCGTAAATAAAGACTTCGGATTTTTCATAACCCCAAGAAAGGTGCTTAATTCACAAGCACCTTTTTTTATTGTTCTCACACATACACAACCATTCTTTTTTATCATTCAAGAATGAAGGCTCACTTTCCCTTCTTCTATCATTCCGAATTCCTCCTTTCCATCCCTGTCGTAGTCCATATCCTGATACCTTACAGGCTGCTTATACTACATTCTCAATCTCTTTCCCATTCCTTCATTTATTTCATTCCACGGCACAGCCCCTTTACCTGCCAATGGACATTCATTGTTCTACATGCTCCCTGCTTATAGCGGAATGATATGCAGCCCCTTCGCGTGTCCTTCTACGTCCGATGACCATGACGTGCCCAGTCTGAGCGTTGGACTGTCGGGCATCCTCCTTTTCGTATCTGTCACTGAATTGTTCTTATTCCGACTTCCTCATTGATGACTTTTCCGGCGAAGCGAGTCACACTTACTTTTTCCGTCGCAAAGTTAGTGCAATCCGTATTCTGCAAGTACCAGATGCCTTATTCCCTGAATTTTTTCAAAAACTTTTTGCCGTCTGCAGGGCATCCAATAAAAACTTTTAGGC
>JAFPVA010000008.1 GCA_017413105.1 Butyrivibrio sp.
CCATAGTTGTACCCGAAAGTCCGCATAAAATAAGGGGTTTCAGCAATTTCTTGGCCGTTAAATGGACTGTTTTCAATTGTCAAAGTACAATGTTACCGATGTAAGTTATATGACGCCTGAAATACTTTTGGCGTCCGAATCATTCTATCATATTAATACAAGTATGATATTGGTAATTTTTTTAATATGGCGTCCCCTTTTTTAATGATTTTTATGCTATAATTCGATTAATTCTATAATTTTACACCCCCTTTTTAGGGGCATTTTAGGTGATTGACATGAGCGATTTGGATAAAATAAATATATACGTATCAGAGAATATTGGAGAGCTCCTGGATAAAGATGCACAGATGTTCGAGATATTCAAAAAAGAACGGCTTATCAACCGAAATAAATTTCTCAATATGCTTATAAAGGGATACTATAATGACTACGTAATGGAGAATAACTCAAAGCTTAAAGAAATTAAAACTGTTTTACTCAATCACTCTATCCGCGACACCAATGATGCTATCAGTCGAGATATATTAAGAAACGTCTTTCTTCCTGATACATCCACCAGAAAAAATAAACATCCGATAAAACTATCTCTTAAGCCAACAAATGAAACTGAGGGATTGATTCTACACATACTTAACGATCTCGGTCCCGATGGTTATATCTCCCAATATCTATACAAGATGATAGCTAGTTATAGTATTAAACCCATAAATACTCGCGAACAAATAATATTCAGAGATAGTTTTAACCTGATCGAAACTGCCATCAATTCTGGCCAGGTCATATCTTTTTCATCCATATGGAACAAGGGCTTCTTCCATAAGGTTCTCCCATACAGGATTGTTACCAGCAGAGAAGAAATGTTTAATTATCTTTTGTGTAGTGAGATAAATGCTGAATCCAAAAAATTAGAAGCAAAAACATATAGGATCAACAGAATGATTCAGATAAGTCCCGTATTCGACAGCATTTCCCTTAATGAAGAAGTACAATCCATATTAGATAGGATGATAAAATACGGACCGCAATATACAATTACTAACAATGAAGAAATGTGCGTCAAACTATCCACTGATGGATTATCTACATTCAATAAGATTTACTATGGCCGCCCCGACTATGAAAGGGTTGAGAAAAAGAAAGACGGGTATTATTATTACTTCAGATGTTCGGAAGATCAGGTTTTCTTTTATTTCAGACGATTTCAAGGAAATGAAGCAGTTGTAATGTACCCGGAGTCTTTAAGAATTAGAATGAGAGATTTCCATAAGGACTCTTTTACCTGCTATTGATAAATTAAATGTATAGCTTTTCTAGCATCAGAAAGGAAGAAACATAAAGTGAAAATCGCTCTTTTACCCTTAAAATTTTTAGGATTTATTCTGTTGTTCATATTAAGCATAGTTTTGACAATAATTGGATCCTTTGTAACGTTTATTTCTGCATTTTTAGGAGCAGTTGCATTTGTTATCGGTATAATTGTGGGAATAGGAGCCCTGGCTTTAACAATAATCTGGCTTCTTCATATGAATGAAGCACTGACCATTATTCATGTATGTATCGGATGGATCAGTGCTTTCATTCTTTGTTCTGTCTTGTTTTCCGGTGTTAGGATTGGCGAGATTATCTTAAATGCCGGAAAAGTACTTGGTAAAAAGGCAAAATCTTTAATCAATAATAATCATGATTCATAACTATCTGAGAGATTAGAATCAAACAAAGATGATTACCTACAGGATACTCTCCGGCTTTTTCTTTCTTCCTGTCCAACCCATTCCCCGGGCCCAGACCATTGAGCTTTCCTTTTCTTCTTCACCATCCGGATCGTTACTGTTAATCTCTTCCAGAAACCTCTGGTATCCATAAAGTCCGCCAACATCATCCATTACATTCAGGCCGTCTGCCTGGACACAGATGGGCTGCCCTTTTAGATACACTGTCTGCAGCTTCTCCCGGAGGTCAGGATCCGCCTTGCTTCCATCACGGCAGGTATACTGTAGTTCATTATCAGCATCCTTTTTGCCGGGTCTTTTCTCTGTATGGACCTTCAGATAATCATGATCATAATTCTCACTTGCAGTATAAGCATCCTCGCAGGTGATCCTTACGCACCAGTCATCTCCATAATCGTAGATATAGAAGAGTTCCTCTGCAAAAGGCACAACCAAGGGGTTCTCTGATGAAAAGAAAGGCTCCAGCATCTTTTCCAGTTCTTTTATCATCTGCTCCTGATCACGAATGACTTTTTCCGGCTCCATTTTGTAAAAATCCTTAACCTCCTGAGAACGACCATATCGTATCGCCTGATCTATCGTCAGGACATTCTTCCTAAGATCTATAAGATCCTGCATGTCATCCAGGATTGCCTGATAATCATCCGGGGCAATCTTTTTAAACTCATCATGGTCTTTTTTTACTGTCTTTATCAGAAGATCCTGAACTTTCTTCCAGATATCAATGGGAGGCCTGGATCTATGCGGAAGACAAGTCTTGAAAACATTTCGTACTCCCAGACCCTCGTTAAGAGTGTTAAATCCATCTTCAAAAGTAACTACTTCCCTAAGCTTATCAAGTGTAGTAGCTTTGGATTTCAGTTTTTTCCCGTATCGTTTATTAAAATCCTGGATCTGTTCCTGTGTCCTCCAAAAGGAATTCTCAACAGCAAGATCCCTGAACCCGTTAACGTATTTACTTCGAAGCCATGTCTTGAAGCTTACGCCTTCCTCGTAGTCATCATCCCAGAACTGGTCATCCAGCTCTGCTCCCGGAAATCTGAAAAGAGATCCGCAAAGAAAAAAGTATCGATCCATCTTCTGCTTATCTGTCACCATGTCAAAATCCGAATCAGACAGGCTGTAATGATGCAAGTGGGAATTCTGCCATCCGAAGAGCTTCTGTATCATGTAATGAAGTGCATGAAGATTTGTCTCCCCATGAACAAGAACCTCACGAATGATACCCTCCTTCGCCTTAGCCTGACGGAGAAACTTCTTCTTTTCATCCGGCTTCATATCAAGACCGCTCACTCTTGAGTAATATGGTGCCACAAGTTCAAACCGGAGCTTCAATACACTTGGAAGCCGATCGGGAGAATCCTCCTCATCTCTCTGCTCTTTACCTTTGCTTTTTGATTTTGGATTTTCAAAAGCTATTATCTTGCTGTCAGACTTTAGATCAGTCTCATTAAGATCCTTCTTGTTTTCCTTCATTGCCGCCTGATTATCCGCTGCAACCTTCATGCGTTCCCGGTACTCTTTACTCCTTGTGGCATCGCTGCTCTTTTCTCCGCCATACGCTCCCCGGGAGTATGGGAGATAGGACTGCACGTTCTTTTCTGACATGCATAGTTCTTCTGCAATCTCCTTTGTGCTTTTGCCCTCACGATACAAGGCACCCACGTTTCTGCTGGTCTTGCTTTCCCATAAACCCTCTGTGATCAATACACGCCTTACCTTGATGGTATTTGATCCGAGAATTTCAACAACCTGCTTTACAGAGCCAGTCTTCTTATACTCTTCTACTATCTGCTCATAAAGTTCCGGTCTTTCATCCATTGATACTACCTGCCTTTCTTTTCCCGGTCGTCACCGGAGTGGTAGCAGCTACGGATTAAGTTTAAGCAGAAATGTCGAAAAATGTCAACCCTATCTTTTGGGGGTAGGGTTCAACGTCGCAATGTTTTTCCGAAATTATGTTCTTTGCCGAAAAAATGTCCTCTCTGATATGTTATACTGTCTGAGAGTTTGAAATTTTTTCTGTAAATATGGGTATTCTATGATAATTTAGATTTGTAAGAAAGCAATCAGAGTGGTTGCTTCCTTTTTTAGACTATACATTTATGAAAGGCTTAAGTCAATATCCGTTTGTGCTTGTAACAATGTGTGTAGTATGATTATTTGCATATTAAATCTATAAATCGGGATTTATGGAGATGTGAGTCGGCTTTCAGGCCAAAGGTATCGGTTTTCAGGAACCGGCGCGTTTTTAGGAAAAGAAGGCTCATTCGAGTGTCTTCGTGTGAAGTCGGGTATGAAGCTGGTTTTTTGCAAAAAAAGGTATTGACAGTAAACATTTTACACTATATACTATTGGCCATAACAGCAATGGATAGGAGAAAGGTAAATGGCAATAATAAAATTACCGATAGACGAATCCCTTCCGGCCTATGTCAATGAGTCCATAGTGACGCTTGAGGAACTTGTGCGAAGCGACCATTTCAGTGCGTTTGAGAAACTGGCAAGGCTTTCCAAGGGCGAAATACTGGTGCTTAAGATCCTCCTCCTTCAGGGAGGGACAACAACACCGACCGAGATCAGTGAGGCTATGAACAGTACCAAAGGCCGTGTATCCGCCGTCCTGAATGCGTTGGAAAAAAAAGGTGAGGTTACACGAGAGATCGATAAGGACAATCGCAGAAATATTATCGTGACACTCACAGATTCCGGAAGAGAGCATGTCATGAATGAGCTTCAGTCAGGTTACAGAACCATGACACATATCTTTGAAGAACTGGGGGAACAGGATTCCGGGGAGTTCATCAGGATGCTGACGAGAGTATTTAAGCTGATGAATGAAGCAGACTAAACCATTGCAGGCAGTGACTTGCCTGCAAAAAAATGAAATAAAGTTTACACCGTAAAAAATTAACAATGAAAAAGGAGAAAACAAGATGGAAAAGAGAACAGTGATCGTAACAGGCGGCAACTCAGGACTTGGTTACCAGTGTGCAAAAAATATAGCAATGAAGGACAAGGATTATACGCTGGTGCTTGCCTGCAGGAACCCGGAGAAAGCAGCTAAGGCGATACAGGATATAAAGACTGAAACGGGAAACAAAAATATCTTCTCCGTGGCACTTGATCTTGCGTCGCTGGATTCGGTACGCACCTTTAAGGAGCTTTACAAAAAGGAAAACTTTCCGCCGCTTTATTCCATCGTGTGCAATGCTGGACTCAATCGCACTCCGCTGGAATATACAAAAGATGGATTTGAGATGACCTTTGGGGTATGCCATTTAGGACATTTCCTTCTTGTGAATGAGATGCTTGATATGGTGGCTGAAGACGGCAGGATTGTTTTTGTGGCCAGCGATATGCACAGGCCTCCGATCATGATGTCGCTTACGGCACCTGCATTTACTGATGCATACAAGCTGGCATATCTTGGGAAAAATGAGAAGCCGTCCGGCAAGGATATGAATCTCAGATATTCCATGGCAAA
>JAFPVA010000080.1 GCA_017413105.1 Butyrivibrio sp.
AACGAGGGGACGGTTCTTGACGTTCCATATACATGGAACGAAAGAACCGTCCCCTCGTTCCACCGTTACCCCTCGTTCCACCGTTACCCGTCGTTTCACCGCCACTTCTGGTGTGACAGTTTTGTGATAGTTCATCTTCTAAAATATAAATATAGAATACCGAATCAGTGAGATATGCAGAAAAAATGCGGCATTGAGCTGTCCGGATAAAGCCCCACCTCGGGGTGTTAAATATAACCATAGGAACTACAGAGGTTATATCGCCGGACAGAAATGGAGGAGAGAAGATGAACACACTTACAAGAGTTAATTATTTTTCTAAGAGCGAAGTAAGGATCCGTGCTAACAGGATAAGACGCAGAGAGATAGTAAGACGCCAGAGAATTGTTCTGGTAGCTATTATCACAGTTTTGCTTTCAATCATTATTTCTTTTGGCGCATCTATTATGATAAAGGCTCAGAACAATGACGTTGAGCCTATGGTAAAATATTACACAGTAACAGTTGTTCATTCAGGTGATACCCTTGAGAGCCTTGCTAAGAAGCATTACTCAGAGGAGCATTACAGTAGTTTTGAAGCTTATATAAATGAGATCATGAAGATCAATCGTCTTGATGCTCCCGAGGAGCTTAAGGCAGGGGAGAACATCGTTATCCCTTATTATGATATCTACAAATGATCAAAATGAGGTTTTATGATACGAGCAGTACTTTGGGATTTGGATAATACACTTTTGGATTTTGATGTGGCTGAGAAGGAGGCTCTGACCAGGGAATTTCAGGAATTTGGCCTGGGAGAGTTTACCGATCAGATGCTGCAGGATTATATGGTTATTAACAGAAGACGGTGGCAGGCCCTTGAACGAGGCGAGATGGAGAAACAGGAAGTCTTGGAAGGGCGCTACCGTGAATTTTTTGCCCTTTTGGGAAAAGACACTTCGATTGCAGCAGCTTTTAATGACAGATATCAGGAGCTTTTAGGAGAGACTATTTGCTTTAGGGATAACTCTTATGAGCTGGTAAAAGGCATGAAGGGGCAAATCCTTCAATGCATGGCATCTAACGGAACCAAGAAAGCCCAGACCGGAAAGCTTAAGAATTCAGGATTCGATAAGATTTTTGACCTGTGCTTTATCTCTGAGGAAATTGGTGCAGAAAAGCCCTCCGTAGATTTCTTTGAACCCTGTTTTGGAGAGATAAATAAATGGCTTTTGGAAAATGAAGCCAGACTTCCTTACTCCAAAGGGCAGTATCTTGGAGAAATAAAAAAGGATGAGATGATAATTATCGGAGATTCCCTTACCAGCGATATCCGCGGTGGCAACAACGCAGGAATTAAGTGCTGCTGGTATAATCCCAAGAGCGTAGTAAATTCATATCCGGAGCTTACGATTGAATATGAAATCCGGAACCTGCAGGAAGTTAATAATATTCTGAGCCTATAGGAAGTTTATGGGTGGAACGAGGGGACGGTGAAACGAGGGGACGGTTCTTGATGTTCCAT
>JAFPVA010000081.1 GCA_017413105.1 Butyrivibrio sp.
CATTTTATCTCCATGGTAAAAACATGGTCACTAAGAAGCTTTTCATCATCCAGAATTGTGATGGCATCAATATGTATGCGTCTTGGTTTTCTCTCGACTTCTATGCCTTCTCTGGCAAGTTCATACAGTTTTTTGCCATTTTGTTTTATAGCTGAAAACATCGGTGGAATCTGATCATAATCGCCGACAAAAGCTGCGACCGCATCCCTTAGCTCAGCCTTTGTAACATTTACAGGAGACTCATTTAAAACTTTACCCGACATATCCTGAGTATCAGTAGTTACACCAAGTCTGCACTGAGCTATATACTCCTTATCATGGTCTGTAAGCATCTCAACAAGCTTGGTACCTGTTCCAAGACAGACGACCAAAACTCCTACAGCATCAGGATCCAAAGTCCCGGTGTGACCAATCTTTTTCTGCTTCAGAATTCCGCGCAACTTAGCCACAACATCATTTGATGTAAATCCCGGTTCCTTATATATATTTATTAGTCCATTATACTTATTCGCCATCCCTCTCCCTAGCCCTAACTAGCCTATCTATCTTACCTATTCTACCTGGCCTAACCCTATCAAGATCAATCAAAACCAGCAAAAACCTATATGCATATGAAATCAGCAGTGATTTATGTACACATGAGTTCCTGCATGTATTCACAGCCAGATGTAGATAAAAAAAACGGGTACAGGGGTTGGAGTAATAATTCATATATGGGCGATTTCTGCACTACGTAGCTGAGACCTTGGGCTCAGCGAAGTGTTTAGTGCAGTGAGCAACATATATGAATTATTACTTCAATCCCTTGGACCCGTATTTTTTTATCACATCGTCCTTAAACCATCAGCCTTCAGTGCCCTCAAGCTGCTGATGCACATACTGCAAAACACTGTTGATAACATCGTGCTGTGTTCCGTTTATATTACATCCTGAAGCTCTCACATGTCCGCCTCCGCCAAAGATCTGAGCAATCTTGGATACGTTAACGGTGCCATCACTTCTAAGGCTGACCTTGTATTCCATAGGTTCATTCTCATACATAAAAATGGCGCAGTTAACACCAATAGTTAAGAGAAGCTGGTTGACAATTCCGTCAAGGTCATTGCTGGTGCATCCGTAGAAATCCATTGTCTGTCTGGATACTACAGAAACACATACCCTGCCGTCCATCATAAGGATACTCTCCAAAAGAGCTCTTCCAAGAATCTGGTTCTGCAGATAGGTTTTTTCATAAAAAACATGATCTACAATACTTCCAAAATCAAAACCGAAAGCAATAAGTTTTGCCACAGTATTAAGAGTCTTTGGGGATGTATTGTTATATTTGAACACACCTGTATCTGTTACTATTCCGGTGTACAGAGCTTTGGCAATTTCAACATCAATCTTGTCTTCATTTATAACATCAAATACAAGTTCACAGGCGGAACTGGCTGTCGGCACAACATAATTTATGTCTCCACATCCTGAATTGCTCACATGATGATCAATGTTGATGGTCTTTTTTGCATTCTCAAAAAGCTTCTCAGCTTCTCCCAATCTGTCTTTTGCAGTATCCTGACAGATAAAGAGATCATATACATCAACATCAGTCCTGTACTCCGTGTTTATCTTATCTGTATTTTCGATAAACTTCAGTTCCTCCGGAACCTCCTCAAGGAACACGTCCACTCTGATATCAGGATAGTTCTTAGTGATATAAAGATACATACCCATGCAAGAGCCAATGCAGTCACCATCGGGATGTATATGTCCACTAATCGCTACTGTTTTTACACCTGCCAAATATTCATCAATCTTCATATTATTTTCCTTTATACTGTCCTGATCACATAAAATCTACATTATATAAGTCTGACACTTTCAAAACCAAAATATATTATCCGCTATTAGAATGTGTCATCCTCTTCCTCGATATCCTCTCCTCTTGCAGCTCGTGCCTCGTTATCCTTGGCAGTAACTTCATCAATCTTCCTGGACATATTGATAGCATACTCAATAGAGTCGTCAATGATAAAACGAAGCTCGGGAGTATATCTCATATTCAGCTCTTTGGCAAGAGTGCTGCGAATATATCCTGCTGCACTCTTTAAGCCTTCGGCTGTTCTTGCTCTGTCCTCATCATCACCCATAACAGTTACCCAGACCTTGCATGTTTTAAGGTCCGGAGCAACTTCAACATCCATAACCGAAGTCATAGGGCTGATTCTTGGATCTTTGCTGTAACGGATGGCTTCTGAAACAACCTTCATTACCTCTCCGTTGATTCTCTTATTTTTATTACTGTTTTTACGCATGTTTTCTCCTTTGATAAGGAAGTTCTGCTCTCGCTGGCGCTCGCCAGAACAAAGTTCGATCACGGAAATCGTAGATTTCCTATCTCACTTTACGTCCTCGGTACTTCTACCATTTCATATGCTTATACCATATCGCCTTCGTGGATGGAATCAAATCCATCAAATACAAGACCACATTCGAAGCCTTCCTTAACTTCCTTGACGTCATCTTTGAATCTCTTAAGAGAAGCAAGATCACCTTCAAAGATCTGTTCATCGTCTCTTGTGATACGAACCTTACATTCTTTCTTGATAACACCGTCCTTAACAAATGCTCCGGCGATATTACCAACCTTGGAAGCCTTGAAAATCTGACGAACTTCAGCATGTCCTGTAACTCTCTCCTCATAAACAGGAGCAAGCATGCCCTTCATAGCATATTCAATCTCTTCGATTGCCTGGTAAATAACCTTGTAAAGCTTGATCTCTACGCCTTCATGCTCAGCCATGCTCTTTGCTGTAGCATCAGGACGAACATCAAATCCGATGATGATAGCATTTGAAGCTGCTGCAAGTGTTACATCAGATTCATTGATTGCACCAACACCACCGTGGATAACCTTAATTACAACCTCATCGTTTGAAAGCTTAAGAAGTGACTGTTTAAGAGCTTCTACGCTACCCTGAACGTCAGCCTTAATGATAATGTTGAGTTCCTGAAGCTTACCTTCCTCAATCTTGGAGTAGAGCTGATCGATAGACATCTTAGCCTTTGTCTCCTCGATAAGATCCTTCTTGTGCTGCTGAAGGTAAGTATTAGCATACTGCTTAGCCTGTTTGTCTGTCTCATGTCCAAGGAATACCTCACCGGCATTTGGAACATCAGAAAGACCAAGAATCTCAACAGGCTGTGAAGGAAGAGCTTCCTTAAGCTTGTTGCCCTTGTCATCAACCATAGCTCTAACCTTACCTGAGCTTGCTCCGGCAGAAATGAAATCTCCAACATGGAGAGTACCCTTCTGAACAAGAACATTGGCAACAGGACCACGACCCTTATCAAGTCTTGCCTCAAGAACGAGACCTCTTGCCTCTCTGTCAGGGTTAGCCTTGAGCTCTAAGATATCAGCTGTAAGGATGATTGTCTCGAGAAGGTCTTCAATACCCTCGCCGGACTTAGCGGATACAGGAACAAACTCTGTTGTTCCGCCCCAGTCTGTTGAGATAAGACCATACTCTGTCATCTCCTGCTTAACTCTGTCAACGTTTGCATTTGGCTTATCAATCTTGTTAACTGCAACGATGATCTCAACCTCTGCAGCCTTAGCATGGTTGATAGCTTCTATTGTCTGTGGCATAACTCCGTCATCAGCCGCAACTACAAGTACAGCGATATCTGTTGAGTTTGCACCACGCATACGCATTGCTGTGAATGCCTCGTGACCGGGTGTATCAAGGAATGTGATCTTCTGGTCATTTACTGAAACAGTGTAAGCACCGATTCTCTGTGTAATACCACCGGCCTCTCTGTCTGTTACAGAAGTCTTACGGATAGCATCCAGAAGTGATGTCTTACCATGGTCAACGTGACCCATTACGCAGACAACCGGAGGACGCTTTTTAAGTGTCTCAGGTGCATCTTCCTCTTCCTTAAGGAGCTCCTCGATAACATCTACAGGAACTTCCTTCTCGCAGAGGATTTCATATTCCATAGCAATATTTTCAGCTTCTTCATAAGAAAGCTCGGTATTTACTGTTGAAATCTGACCAGCCATAAAGAGCTTCTTGATGATAACAGATGGCTGCATTCTCATCTTCTCAGCAAGCTCTTTGATGGAAACCTTCTCAGGAATAGTGATAACCTTGATCTGCTCTTCAGGCTCTTCAACCTTCTTAACCTCAGGCTTAATGAATCTGCCGACTCTCTTACTTCTTGGCATCATCTCTTCCTGCTCGTAAGCAAGATCCTTCTTGTTTCTCTTATCCTTCTCCTGGCCCATGCGACGTCTTTCTTCGTCTCTGTGGCTTCCACCCTCTTTTGCTGCAGGAGCATCGAAGGAACCGCCTCTTGCGCCGCCCTTATCGAACTTATTTCCGAACTTGTCATTCTTGCCGGCAAACTTGCCTCCCTGACCATTTCTGTTATCAGGTCTGCCTTCGCTGTTTCCTCTTCCAGCGAAACCACCGGCAGGAGCATCTTTTCTGAAGCCACCGCTCTGTCCGTTTCTATTCTGGAAAGAGCCATTTCTATCGTTATTTCTGTTAAATCCACCATTGCGATCGTTTCTATCGTTTCTATCGCCTCTGTCGTTTCTATCGTTTCTGTCACCCTGAGGACGAACAGGTCTGTTATCTCTTGGTCTGCTGTCATTAGATGTTGGTCTGTTCTGAGTCTCGGAAGGAGCAGGAGCTGCCGTCTGTGGCTGTGGAGCAACAGGTGCCTGTACCTTTACTTCCTCTACGACTACCTCAGGCTGAACTTCCTTCTTGGGAGCAGGAGCCGGAGTCTTCTTTACAGGAGTGTTATAGCTCTCAAGCTGAGATGGAGCAGTTAATGGCTTGATAGGACGGTAAACGTTCTGTGACTGTGCAAAGGTTTTCCTACCCTGCTGCTGACCGTTATTGTTGTTCCTATAGCCATTATCTCTGTTATCACGGCGCTGATTGTTATTGTTATTTCCGCCGTTATTATTATTCTGGCCGCCAAAGCCACCCATCTTTGAGTTTCCGGCATTTGTAACCATGATGATCTTCTTCTTTTTCTTCGGAGCATCAAGTGGTTTGTCTCCGGCTGGCTTTCCTGCAGGCCTATCAGCAGGCTTTGCCTTCATTTCAGGCTTCTTATCTTCCTTGGGCTCTGAAACCTTTGGTTCTTCTGCCTGAACAGGTGCCTTTACTTCCTCTTTTGCCTCCTTTGCAGAGCCACTAAAATGTGCCCTTGCAACCTCGGCATCTGCCTCTTCTATAGAACTGTTCGAACGCTTTGCTTCTATGCCTTTCCCCTGCAGAAAGCTTATAAGCTCTTTTCCTTCGCATCCAAGCTCAAATGCAAGATCGGATATTTTAATTTTTGCCATTACATTTCCTCCGTAGACTTCAATCAGCAACCGACACATTGCTGTCGGGTGCGTGAGAATGTGATTCAAGTGGCAATTTTGCCTATCGCTTCGCGATTATAATGCAAAATTGCTTAGTTACTGATCAGTATCTGAGCAGTAACTATGTAAGTTCTTCGAAAGCGACTGTGCAAAGCCTTTGTCCGTTATAGCCAGACTTGTTCGAACATCCTTACCAATTGCATGCCCAAGTTTTTCCTTGTCTCCAAAGAAAACAATCGGGACTTCGTAGAAACTGCATTTATCACTGAACTGTTTCTTGGTATTATCAGAAGCGTCCTCGCTTACAAGGACCAGTTCAGCTTTATGCGAACGGATTGCATCCAAAACTGAAAATTCTCCGCTCTTTAGCTTACCCGCACGCATACATAGACCAAGTAGTGAATAAATTTTTTCAGAATCCAATATTTAGCTTAGCTCCTCTTTAAGCCTGGCTGATACTTCCTCAGGTATCCTGGACTTAAGTGATCTCTCAAGTCCCTTGTTCTTTATGGCCTTCATAAGACACTCTTTACTGTTACAAATATAAGCGCCTCTGCCATTTGCCCTACCTGTGGTATCAAGAATGATCTCGTCCTCAGGTGTTTTGAGAACCCTTATCATCTCTCTCTTTTCAAGCATCTGCCCACAGCCTACACATTTCCTCATGGGAATCTTTTTTTGCATAATAGTTCTTCCTGCTACTGATTACTCTTCAGAAGGCTCACCATTCTCCTCGTATTCGCCTTCCTCATACTCGCCTTCTTCGTATTCACCCTCTTCGTACTCGCCTTCGTACTCCTCGTACTCGTCTTCGTCATCGAGGTAGTCTTCCATACGGAATCCAACGGCATCCTTAGCCTGAGTCTCGCTCTTGATATCGATCTTGTAGCCAGTAAGTCTTGCTGCAAGTCTTGCGTTCTGACCTTCCTTACCGATAGCAAGTGAAAGCTGATAATCAGGAACTACAACCTTTGCACTCTTCTCATCAGGATCAGCAAATACTGCAACGATCTTAGCAGGTGAAAGAGCATTCTGAATAAGGTTACCAGGGTTCTCATCCCAGTTGATAACGTCAATCTTCTCGCCGCCAAGTTCGTCAACGATAAGGTTAACTCTTGCGCCGTTAACACCTACGCATGCACCAACCGCATCAACGTTAGGATTGTTGGAATAAACAGCAATCTTTGTACGGCTTCCTGCTTCTCTTGCAATTGACTTGATTTCAACAGTTCCGTCCTGAATTTCAGCAACTTCCTGCTCAAAGAGTCTCTTTACAAGATCAGGGTGTGTACGGGAAACAAGGATCCTTGGTCCCTTAGAACCATTCTTAACCTCAAGAACGTATACTCTGAGTCTCTGAGTTGGTCTGTATACCTCACCTTTAACCTGCTCATTTTCATTAAGAATAGCATCTGCTCTTCCAAGGTTGATGCTTACATTCTTACCAATGAATCTCTGAACTACACCGGTAACTATATCATGCTCTTTTTCGAAGTATTCATTATAGATTGCACCACGCTCTTCCTCACGGATTTTCTGAAGAATAACGTTCTTGGCGTTCTGAGTTGCAATACGTCCAAACTCCTTTGAGTTAAGAGGAACGTCTACCATATCGCCAACCTTAGCCTTTTTGCTTATCTTCTTGGCATCGTCAAGGCAAATCTCAATCTGAGGATCCATAACATCATCAGCAAGCTCCACAACTTCCTTCTCAGCGAAGCACTTAAAGTCACAGTTGTTTCTGTCAACCTCTACTCTGATGTTATCTGCCTTGCCAAAGTTATTCTTGCAGGCTGTGATAAGTGAATTCTCAATTGCATCAAACAGAGAATCCTTGCTGATGTTCTTCTCCTTCTCTAAAAGAGTGAGTGCATCCATTAATTCTTTACTCATGGTAATCTCCTTTTTTCCGCTCCGATCAAAAGTCTAGAGCAAGCTTAATTACTGAAATCTCTTTTCTTGAAAAAACTTCGTCTTTATCATTTATAGTTACGGTAACTGAATCAGCATCATAGGCCTTCAGTTGTCCGGCAAACTCCTTGACACCATCTCTTGCCTTAAAGAGCTTAAGTTCAACATCCTGGCCAAGGCTGTTTTCAAAATGTCTGTCCTTCTTAAGCTGACGGCCAAGTCCCGGGCTTGAGACCTCAAGGGTATAGGCTTCCTCGATAAAATCGTCCACATCAAGAGCATCTGACAGAGCATGGTTTACGTCAACACAGTCATTGATGTTGACCCCGCCCTCCTTATCAATGTAGGCTCTCAGGTACCACTCTCCTGCTTCCTTGACATATTCCACATCATAAATGGATACGCCGCACTTTTCTGCAATGGGAGTCAAAAGAGCTTCGGTCTTCTTCTCAATATCGTCTTTTTTCGACATTTGAGTCCCTCCACGAAAAAAGTGGACTCGCGAAAGTCCACTTCAAACTAGTAATAATATCTTCATCATTGCCATAATAACACATGTTTCCAATAATGGCAATAAAAAATCTGTATCATAACTGACACAGACTTCATCGGGTTGGGCTGTTAATAAACAGTCAGTACCTCGTAGCGGAATCGAACCGCTGATTCTGCCGTGAGAGGGCAGCGTCTTAACCGCTTGACCAACGAGGCATTTAAGCTTTTGTCGCCTGCCGTATCGCGGCGACTTGTTTATATTATCTCAAACTCAAAAATAATGCAAGTACTTTTTTCAAATTTTTTAAAAATTTTTTTAAAAAGTTTACAAACCCGCTTATTTCCTGTGATAAACGGTATAGCCATTTGCACTTGCCACCTCTTCCATGTCTCTTTCAACATCATCAAGGAGTCCCTGACTGAAGGGATAAAGAACCGGCCACTCAGGCTGTGTATAGTTTTTATCTCTCTGCTCCGGCCCTATCACAACATAATTTGCCTCTGCAAGAGTATAGACTTCGGCAGGAGTAACATCATGATAAAACTTGAGGACGTATTTCTGGAAATCATCAGTATAGTAAATGGTATCGATCTCTTTGGGGTTCATCATGGAGAAGGCTTCTTCCATATCATTTTCCGTTGCTCCCAGTTCCTGATTGTAATAGCCTCCAAGGTCGTTAAAGGCAGCATATAATACAGAAATTCCAAGAATAGTAGCTGCTACTGCAGTCACAGCTTTTTTATTCTTGATTGTGGCAAACAGTCCCGAAATACTTATTACAAAAGCCATCAAAAAAGGAATCAGGTAAAAGCTGAAGACTCTCATATAGGGATGCACACTCTGAATCATAAGCATTACCGGAACCAGAACAAGAAAACATGCTACAAAAATGTGCATGAATTTTCTGTTGCCGTCTCTTTTGTCTGTAAAGAGCCTGATAATGCAGACAAAGGCGCTTCCCACAAGTACTACAAGAGCCACTTCCCCTATCCTGTCATAGAAATCCCAGCAGAGATTTATGAAGTACTCAAGAAGTCCCTTTATGCACTCCCATCTGTCAATGCTCTGGATATAAGGCGTAGCTGTCATATACTCAATGCCTTTAAATGCAGATTTAAAAGGCGCCGACAAAATAACTTTCACCTGGCTCATTCCAAAAAATCCGCTGCCCTCTTCTTTGCAAAGAAGGTTTGCTCCTATTGCCAGCCAGATAACAGCATACAGAAACAGCGTGACCACCGCTGCGCAGACGCCTGATAAAAAGAGCTTTAAAAGCCTTGAATATTCTTTTTCCGATAAAAGGAAAAGACCACCTGCAATGCACACAGGAATAACCCAGTAGATTGAACTGGGAACGATGTAAAGACCAAGGGTTAACGCACCTGCAAAAAGGATGAAATGTCTTTTCCCATAATCACCTGCGCAGATTTTCATACAGGAAAGGCTTGCCACAAGAAAACAGGTTGTTGCAAGTGTGTAGCCTCTTCCCTGGACTGAAAGCCTGTAAACAAGATATGCTCCGGCGTAAAGAGCTGTGGCAGTAAGACTGTAGTACTTATCAAGGCTTCTTAAGCCCATGCGGTAAATCAGAATAAGATTTGCCACTGCTGCAATCAGAGAGACTCCGCGAAGTCCAATATAAGAATTTCCAAAAAGGTCCAAAAAGGCAGAAAGAACAGAATACCCCACATGATTATTGGGCACAGGCCAGTGAATTGCAGCATATACCGGTCCTCTGCTGATGAAATAATAATAGGTGTAGAGCTCGTCATACCAGGGACCGTTTGTAAACATCATCCTGATATACAAAACAGTCATAAATAAAATAAAAACAACTGCCAGGGTATGCTCTTTTAAAACATCTGCAAAACTCTTTTTTTCCATCCTTCACTGCTCCCCTCTCACCTTCGGATTCAAAAAAGCCTGTATATATTGATCCAGTATCTCTCAATAAGTATGTTGCTCAAAAGGTCACTTGAAATTCCAAGACTTTTCCAGTTTTTTACAATTTCTTCTCTGGAGTTAAAGCTTCCCAGAAAATATACTTCCGGCTCTGCCCCCACCAGTTCTTTTACATCCTCATCTTTTGTGAGTTCAACAATATTTCCAAGGCCATCCTGCAAAAGCCTGTCTATCGGTGCCTCGTAGAGATATACCCTGCAATCAGGTCTGTAATAGGAAATAACCGCTGTCACATGATCAAAATTGGTTATGATAACTGAATTTTCAGGAATCTCTGATACTGCTGCAAAAGCCGCATCCGCCTGGTCCAGCTTCTTTTGCTCCTCGAAGCAGAAGCCCTTAAAATTCATCTCCCCGATAAGGATAAAGGGGATCAGAAAAAGAAATAAAGGCAGCCTGTCTATGGACCTGTCGATAATTATGGAGACAAAAAGCCAGAAGGCTCCCAGAGCCGGCCCCAGATATCTGTAAATGAAAATGGGCGTTCCAAGGGCAGAAAGCACAAAGCCTGACAACACAACAACAAACGCCGGGGCACACATTAGAACCATTAGAGGAGCGCTCTTTGAAAACGTCCGCCACAGAGCGACCGCTATCACAAGCAGCATAAGTCCCACAGAAATATAGGCAAGCTTTGAAGTATTGCCCTCAGGGAGAGTTACAAACTTAACGCAGCCCGCAAGGCTCCTTATGGTAAGAGGCTGTATCCAGTAACTTCCGCTTATATTCCCAATCTGCTTAAGAAGTACAGAAATCCAGGGAATGTACAAAACACAGGAAAGGATTGCAGATAAAACAATCCATAAAGCTTTTTTCCTGCTTTGCGGATTGTCTCTATCAGTAATAAGTAATATAAATGCAGCTAAATAGATCCCGATGGTTGCAATGCATGCGTAGTACTGAGTATAAGCAGTTGCAATTCCCAGTAAAAAGAACAGTATCCATTGGAAAAGAACTGTCTTCTCTTTAGCATCAATGATCCTTTCTGCCACCAGAACCTGCAGTGTCACGAAAAGGAGCGCCAGAGAATACATTCTGATCTCCAGATAATACACCGAAAGCTGAGGCATGAAGGATATGAGCAATGCAAAAAGACCTGCCACAAAGAGCCCAAATCTCTTTCTGATATAGGTGATATCAACTATGAATAATACTAACCAGGGAAAAATCGATGCAAACTTTGCTGCGAAATAGAAGGACTTTATCCCAAAGAGCTGTGAAAAAAGAGCTGTAAAGCCCTTCAGATAGATATAATAAAGGGGCGGATGAACATCTCTGGCTGTAGAAGCTATGATTTCCGAGACATTTCCTCTTACAAACATCAGGGAAAAAACTTCATCGTACCAGATATCTGCGCCGCCGGCGAATTTTAGAATATAGACAAAAAAGGCTCCGCTAAAAAGAAGAGCCAAAATTCCCAAAATTGATTTTACATTGCTAACTTTTTTTACACCCATAGCAGTTCCATGAATAAATAGTTTGCATATCAGGGATTTAAGTACCTTTTTAGCTTGTGCCTTATCCTCTGCATTGCATTGTCAGTGGATTTCTCATCCCTTGATAATACTGCCGAAATCTTTTTTACGCTCATCCCCGTAACGTAAAGGTCCAGTACCTGCCTTTCCAACGGACTAAGTTCCCTCTCTATGGCTTCCTCAAGAGCCTTCAGATTCTCCTGGTCGATAATGTGCTGTTCCGGAATAAAATTGGAGTCGGCTTCAAGCACATCTTCAAGAGAACTTTCAGTCTCTTCCTCCTCCCCCTCTCTTTTGCCATAAATCGAGATATAGCTGTTTAGTGGAGCGTGTTTCTTTCTTGCCGATGCCTGAATTGCTGAATACATCTGCCTTGACACACACAGATCGGCAAAAGTGGCAAAGCTGGCATCACGGCCATAGTCGTAATCCCTTATGGCCTTAAAAAGACCTATCATACCCTCCTGGATCAGATCCTCCCTGTCGGCTCCGAGAATAAACATTGAACCAGCCTTTTTCCTGACCAGATTCTTGTATTTATTCATGATATAGTCAACGGCTGCAGTATCCTCATCATCCTTGAGAGCAAGGATTATCTCTTCATCTGTTTTGTCCCTGTATTTCTCACTACTCACGTCTCATTCTCCGGTGAAAGTGCTAATTATAAGTCAAAATATCCTGCAAACAGATATACAGTCAGGGCTGATTTACCCCTGAAGTCTCTGTCTTACCACCTCAAAGGCCAGAACTCCGCAGGCAACGGAGGCATTAAGAGAATCAATATCCCCCTTCATTGGAATTGATGCGATCATATCGCACTTTTCCTTGACGAGACGGCTTACACCGCTTCCTTCATTGCCGATAACAATACCGATTGGTCCCTTGAGGTTAAGCCTGTACATGGTCTCTCCGCCCATATCGGCGCAGGCAAACCAAAGTCCTTTATCCTTAAGGTCTTCTATGGTCTGGGCAATATTGGTAACCTTTGCAACAGGAGTATAGTTGATTGCACCGGCTGATGCCTTTGCAACTGTAGCAGTAAGACCTACCGCCCTGTGCTTTGGGATGATAACTCCGTGGGCACCGGAAAGGTTAGCAGTACGGATGATTGCCCCAAGATTATGAGGATCCTCAATTCCATCAAGAACAATAACAAAGGGATCTTCCCCCTTCTCTCTTGCCCTGTCCAGAATATCCTCAATCTCAACATATTCGTAGGAAGCTGCATAGGCAATGACACCCTGATGCTTTCCTGTCTCTGAAATCTGATCAAGGCGCTCTTTTTTTACAAAGCTGATAACAGTATCTTTGTGCTTTTTGGCTTCCCTCAGGATTGTCTGAATGGGACCATCCTTGCATCCGTCCAGGACAAAAAGCCTGTCTATAGTTTTTCCTGAACGAAAAGCCTCAAGAACCGCATTTCTTCCTTCTACTATTCTGCTTTCAAAATTTTCTTCCATAAATTCTTCCTATTTTCCTTAATCAGAGTTCGCAGCCTTCTTCATATCTATCAGAGGATATCAAGTCCAAGTCTCTCTATCCCAATATTCACCAGTTCACAGGCTCTGTCCAGATTGTCCGTAAGATATAAAAAGCCCATGACTGCCTCGAAACCTGTAGCCTCCAAATATTCCATGGTGCTGGCATTCTTCGCCTTTGTATGGGGCTTGGAATTCCTGCCCCTTCTATAGTAGTCCGCCTCTTCCTCTGTAAATTCATCCAAAAGAACCTTCACAAAAGCCGCCTGGGACTGGGCTTTAACAACTGAACTGGCCTTTTTGTGCAGATTGTTTACAGCCGTATTTCCTTTATTCACAAGGATAGAACGAATTATCACATCAAAAATAGCATCCCCAATATAGGCAAGGGTCAGTGGCGAATAGGTCCTGATATCCTTACCTTCTATACCGAATTTACTATTCAGATAAGCATTCAGATCAGCTGCCATTTAACGCCCTCTCGTGTATCCTTGATCTCAACGCCCTTCTCAAGAAGCTCTGCACGAATTGCATCCGCAGTAGCAAAGTCTTTTGCCTTCTTGGCATTTGCTCTTCTCTCAATGGCATCAAGAACATAGGCCTCAAGCTCAGGATCAACCTCAGCCTTATCCTCTGTAAGAGCTCTTGCATGCGCTAAAAGATCCAGTGAAAGGACCTTATCAAAGCTCTCAACCATAGCAGTCTTTGTAGCATCATTTGTGTCTGCCTTAAGTGCATCATAAAGAACTGTGATGGCCATTGAAGTATTCAGGTCATTAGAAACAGCATCCCTGAACTTGCCCTCAAATTCTGCTTTTACTGCCTCATCAACTGCACCATCTTCCTTGAGTTCTGCAACTCTTTTAACAAGCTTGTTGTATGTTGCAGTCGCCTGATCCAGTGCTTCAAAAGAGAAAACCAGAGGCTTTCTGTAGTGGGACTGGAGGCAGAAGAATCTGTAAACCAAAGGATCGTAGCCTTTTTCCTTAAGAAGAGAAACTGTAAGGATGGCGCCCTTTGACTTGCTCATCTTACCTGACTGGTCATTCAAATGGTTGGAGTGGAACCAGAATTTGCACCACTCATGTCCCAAATAGCTCTCAGACTGTGCAATCTCATTGGTATGGTGTGGGAAAATATTGTCAACACCACCGCAGTGGATATCAATATATTCGCCCAGGTGCTTCATGGAAATGCATGAGCACTCAATATGCCAGCCGGGATAACCAACGCCCCATGGGCTGTCCCACTTAAGGGCCTGATCTTCAAACTTGGACTTTGTAAACCAGAGAACAAAGTCAGTTTTATTTTTCTTGTTTACATCCTCTTCAACGTCATCACGAACGCCCACCTGGAGCTGCTCTTTTTCAACATCTGAAGAAAAAACATAGTAATCATCAAGCTTACTTGTATCAAAGTAAACATTTCCGCCTGCCACATAGGCATAACCCTTCTCAAGAAGAGTCTCTACCATGTGGATAAACTCAGGAATGCAATTTGTTGCAGGCTCAACCACATCAGGTCTCTTATTGCCAACAGCATCAAAATCAGCAAAGAAAGCATCTGTATAGAATTTTGCAATCTCCATTACAGTCTTATGCTCTCTCTTTGCACCTGCAAGCATCTTGTCTTCACCTGTATCCGCATCAGATGAAAGATGTCCCACATCAGTGATATTCATTACTCTTTTTACGTTATAACCTGCATACTCAAGAGCTTTCACAAGAACATCCTGCATGATATAGGTTCTGATATTTCCAATGTGCGCATAGTGATAAACTGTAGGGCCGCAGGTATACATGGAAACCTTGCCCTCTTCCCTTGGCTGAAATTCTTCAACCCTTCTGTCCAATGTATTATAAAAAGTAAATTTGTTTGCCATTTCTTTCTCCCAACTTCCGATGTAGATATTGTTCATTATGCCACACCGGTATTATCTATAAATATTATTATCTGAAACAATCCCTGCAGATCATTTACACTTTGGACAACCGCCGCAGGACGCACCGCTGTCATAGGCCATGCTGCTGCCCTCAAAAACAGTGCACAGCATGCAGATAGCCTGGGAAGAAATCCCTTCCCCTGTTCCGGTAAAACCAAGGCCCTCTTCAGTAGTTGCCTTAACATTTACCTGACTTACCTCTATTCCAAGAGCACCTGCGATGTTTTCTCTCATCTTATCGATATGGGGTCTCATCTTTGGGGCCTGTGCGATTATGGTCGCATCAATGTTTTCTACCATGTAGCGGTTCTCGGAAAGAAGCTCCCCTACATGTCTTAAAAGTTCCAGAGAATCAGCTCCCTTGTATTTAGGATCTGTATCCGGAAAGTGCTTGCCGATATCCCCCAGCGCTGCTGCTCCCAAAAGTGCATCCATTATAGCATGCAAAAGAACATCCGCATCCGAATGTCCTAATAGTCCCTTCTCATAAGGAATCTTAACACCGCCGATAATAAGGTCTCTGTCCTCTACAAGACGGTGCACATCATATCCCATTCCAACTCTCATATAAACCTCACAATTTAAACAGCTTTACAGAAAAAGCTCCGTAATAAAGGCGGCAAGACAGGCAAAACCCGCTACCGTCAAAAGACTTCTCTTATTAAAGGCAAGGACCATGGCAACGGCAAAGCCCATCATTGAAGAAACCATATAATCCGTAGCTGAAAGAATAGCCGGAAATGTCATGGCAGCCAGGGTCGCATAGGGCACATAATGCAAAAATGATTTGATGAACCGGCTCTTTATCTCTTTTCTGATAAGCGTAAGCGGAAGTGCTCTGATAAGATAGGTCACGATTGCCATAAGGAGGATATAAAGATAGATCTTATTCATTGCTCTCCTCCTTTTCCGGTGAAATAACCGCTGCAAAAGCAGCCACAACCACCGTTATTATTATTATCCTAAACCCCGATGAGATCATTTTCAATACCGGTGCATAGGTAAACACTGTGCTAAGTGCCATTGCTGAAAGAACAACAGCCATGATAGAACGGCTTTTCCTGGTGTCCGGAATTATGATTGCAATAAACATGCCATATATGGCAAGTCCAAGACAGCTTATAAGTCTCTGGGGAAGGATCTGACCCGCAACAGCCCCAAGAACCGTGCCAAACACCCATCCGAATACAGATGTTGCGATCAGTCCATAGGAAAACATAGGGTAAAGAGGTCCCTGCTTAAAGATACTTACTGCGAATATCTCATCCGTAACTCCATAGGATATTCCCATCCTGTGAAGGGTATTTATCTTCGTATCAAGCTTTTGTGACAGTGCACAGCTCATAAGCATATATCTAAGGTTGATTATCAGCTGCAAAATAGCCAGCTCCACAAAGCTTCCATTTCTTGCGATCAGCTCCAGCGCTGAAAACTGCCCCGCACTGGTAACATTTAAAAGTGATGTCATTGCCGCCTGAAAAGTGGTCATTCCTATCTTGGAAGCCTCTATTCCAAAGGCAAAAGAGACGGCAATATATCCAAGACATATAGGTATCGCATTTTTGCAGCCATCCCTAAAATCTTCAAAGTCCCCGATTTCTTTTTTCATAATTCCTCACTTGTTTTATATCAACAATATCCCTCTAGAATCTCTGTAATATTGCATGCTGACAGGCTTCCCTGTACCATCTGAGAAGAACCGCCGCCTTTGACATTGCAGATCTCTTTAAGCTTCTCGAGGAATTCTTTGCAGTCCATTTGGTTCCTGCCGGAACCGATCACAAATCTGTAGCCGTCATCGGCAGAGCCGGCAAAAACACCGCAAAAGCCTGCATGTTTCTCCACTAATGCATTGACTGTTTTTCTCATAAGACCGCTGTCAAATCCCGCATCCTTAATAAGAAATACATCCTCTTTACTCTCGTCTATTCCGGCTATCTGGAATGATATAAGTTCTTCATTAACAGAATTCAATTTAGCCTTAAGATCTGCGTTTTCTTTTGAAAGCTTTTCAAAGGATGGGATTATCTTGTCTGCTGAAGTCGTGAGCATTCCTGAGAGCTTTGTAACAATCTCCTGCTGCCCGCCAAGGAACATAAGTGCCCTCTCTCCGCATAGGATGCTGACCCTTACGCCACCTTTATAATTCTGGCAGCTGACTACCTTCAAAAATCCAACCTCACCTGTTTTTTCTACGTGAGGAGCGCAGCAGGCACAGTCATCGTAGCCTTCTATGGTAACAATCCTCACATCGCCTGTAAGCTCTTTTTTACTCCTGTAATCTATGGTCGCAAGCTCTTCTTTATCCGGAAAGCGGCAGATAACATTGACATTTTCCCAGATAGCCCTGTTTACCAATAGCTCTATGTCCCTGATATCTTCGTAAGTTAAAACACCGTTGTAATCCATGGTGACTTCGGAGTCGCTTAAATGGAAGCCCACATTGTCGTATCCGTATCTGGAATGAACAATTCCTGAGAAAACATGCTCTCCGGTGTGCTGCTGCATATTGCTGAATCTGTGTTTCCAGTCGATAATGCCGTGAACACTTCTGCCTGCAGCAATTTCCCTGTCCGCCACATGACTTATAACGCCGTCTTTATCAATGCTGACATGACTGATATTTGCCAAGCTCCCATCTGTCATGGAAATAGTTCCAACATCTGAACTCTGTCCTCCCTGCTCGGGGAAAAACGCAGTCCTGTCCAGTACTATCTCAAATGTATCCGCTCCATGAGCATCCTTTTCAAGCCTCTGGCAGCTTAGAACTTTAGCATCAAATTCCTTTAAATATGCGCTCTCATAATATAACTCAATAGTTTTATCCATAAAAAACCACGCCAAGACCCTTAAACATTATTTTAACAATCACGAATAATTCTACACACTTCCCATCTCCTTCGCAACCTTTAATGGGTCTTATCATCCTCAAGGATATTTTTTATCTCCTCAAAGCTTTTTGTTTCAAGAAGTTCCGCAATCCGGTTCAGCTTTTCTGCCACAGTTTGGGGAAGCTTACACTCTGAAGCTTCTTTCAGGATATTTCTTATGTACTCTTCATCTTTATCCTTAATGCCTTCTTTCAATGCATCAAATAAACTCTCCACAATGAGGGCATTGTACTGATCATCCTCAAAGTGCTCTGAGAGGACCTCCTGATACCTTTTAAGTTCTTCTATAACCTCGTCATTATGCTCAGCGATATAGGAAATATTCCCCTCTTTTCCTGCATTTTCCAGAGCAAGGGCATCGTCTGACAATTTTACTGCTCCCACCAGCTTTGCAGAACTCTTTAGAGCGTGGACCTTTATGGTATAATTCTCTATGTCTTTTGTCTCAAGAAGCTCTTTCATCTCTGAAATCTTGTCCTCTAAGGAGTCGTAAAAGATCTTCAGAACAGTCCTGAACACTTCCTCTGAGCCGCTGTTCTGGATAGCCATCTTGCCATCTATTCCTTCTATACTGTCATACCAGGAGGGCTCTGAAACTTCGCTCACCTTGTTTTCATTATTATCCTCATCAGCAAAAAGGCTGTCCTCTATCTCCTCAGGCTCTTCTTCCTCAAGCATTGTACCTATCTTGAAAGCAGGATCCTCTTTTTCGAAAAATGCCAGACCAATAGCGCCTTCTCCCACATTCAAAGCCATTACGGCACTGGTTTTCTGGAAGATAATATGTTCAAAGGGGTGCCTTAGCAGAATCCTGGTCCTGATGTTTTCTTTCTGCTTTTCATCAAGTTCTGTATAGAGGACAAAGATAACATCCGTATCGGGTTTTCCCCGGACAGGAAGAGCATTGTCAATATACTTTTTATATACATCCTCAATCTCGCCCATGCCGACCTGAAGCAGGCTGTAGACGCTTTGCTTGCACCTTATGATCTGCTTGATACTAAAGGTCTTCATGATATCAGCAAGCCACTTACTGTACTTGTCCTTCTTCTTCATGTAGAGAGCACCGTCAGTCACAAAGCTGCAATGGATATAAGGCTTTATCCTCTCCAGCTCTTCAATGATCCTTTCGGGCGAGTCTCCTCTGGAAGCCATTCTCTGAGCCAGAAGCACAACAATACCATGGGCGCTTGAACCAACCCCTGAGTCAAAAACAATAACATTTCCGTAGGCCTTTGCTGCTTCTTTTGCCCTGCCATACTCTTCGCTTATACTGCCTGCAGAGGAAATATAGATGACATTCAGGGCCTTTTTCAGTTCTTTTGCAAAAAAGCGTTCATACTCCTCTACAGATGGCGGATCAGATTCATATTCCTGACCGGCCTTCATGTACCTCATAAGCTCGTCGGTCTGGGCTTCGATTCCGTCAAAATACTCTCTTCCCTCGCCGCGGATGAGGAAAGGTATACATTCAATCTGATATCTTTTGATAACCCGCCTTGGAAGGTCGATTATGGTTCCGGCTGTTATCGCTACAGGAATCCTTCTTCTGTAGCCCCTTGCAGTGCTGACAGAAAGCTTGGAGATATCTGTTTCTCTGGTAACGATGACCTTGGACTCTGCAATGTGCGCCAGAACCATTTCCTCAAGCTGACGGCCTGAAACAGGCTTGACTAGATAATCCTCAAATCCGCTCCGGGCATACAATTCTTTGTTTTCACTCCCGGCATTGGCTGTAAGGACGATTATTGGCACCCTGTTATTTAAGCCTGCTGATTGCTTTCTTATCCTCTGCATACACTCTATGCCATCCATCTCCGGCATAAGGTGGTCCATAAAGATAATGTCATAGCTTCCAACAGATGTCTTCTCAAGAGCTTCCTGCCCGCTTCTGGCAGTATCCACAACTATTTCCGTACCATCCAGAAGTTTCCGCTCTACTTCCAGATTCATCTCGTTGTCATCAACGATAAGTATCTTTGCATCAGGAGCCTTAAAGCCCGGCGTATAGCTATTTGTACCCTTGGTGCTCTCAAGGGTATTTATGTCAATATTACCTACCGGATCGAACCTTGTAACCTTCTGCCAAAGGGTGACAATAAAGGTAGACCCCTGCGTATATACGCTGTTTACAGTAACTTTGCCTCCCATAAGATCCACCAGCTGTTTAACTATAGAAAGACCAAGTCCTGTTCCTTCTATCTTTGCATTTTTCTGTTCTTCTACTCTTTTAAAAGCATCAAAAAGAAACGGAAGCTGGTCCTGCTTTATTCCCATTCCGGTATCTGTAACCGAGTAATTGAGAGCAACCATATCTCCCTGAACACTTTCCTTCTCAATATGAAGCGTGACAGAGCCCTCATTGGTATATTTGACTGCGTTGTTTAAGATATTTACCAATATCTGCTTAATTCGTACCTCATCGCCAAAAAGCTCCGAAGGAATGGATGGGTCTATCTCAATCCGGAGTTTTAACCCCTTTTGCTCTGCTCTAAGCCATATCATATTTACGATCTCCGAGATCAGAGATTCCATACTGTAGCTGACGGGAACAATATCCATCTTTCCGGCTTCTATCTTGGAAAAATCAAGGATGTCATTAATAATGGCAAGAAGCATCCTTCCTGCACCCTGAATATTTCTCGCATCCCTTTTTATCTCATCAGAGGCATCACTTTGACGAAGTATTAACTCATTCAGTCCCAGTATTGAATTTATAGGAGTCCTGATCTCATGGCTCATACTGGAAAAGAACCGGTTCTGCGCGTTATTGAGTTCCTCTACCTTTTTTGTCTCTTCCTTTGCCCTTAAATTCTCAGTTATGAAGAGCATGTTCTGGAACCAGGTCATGATAAAACAGACAAATCCGACTTCAACTACCGCAAGAAATGCATCAATAACCAGTATTTCTTTGGGCTGTATATAAACAAGCTCAGGATAGGTATAGCCAATATAATAAAGAGTCGCCACAACCGCTGTAAGGACAAAGATCATTACTACACGCCACACCCCATAGAGAAGCAGTCCCATGTACATGAAGGTAAAGACCATCCAGGGAACAGCGGCTCCGGAATAGCCACCGCCAAAGAAAAAGATCACCGGCATGACAAAAAGAACCACACCCAGAGATATGAGCCCGGTAGCCAGATCGACATGTTTTGTCTTTACTCCAAAATAGGTAAATACCGGCACTGCCAGCAAAGTCACGATAAGAACAATGATCTCAACTATATTGTCCTTGTATATGATATCTCCAAGAAGTGCAATGCCAACCATCCCAATGGCTATAAAGGTAAGCATGATAAAGACACGCTCTTTGAGAGTTCTTGTTGAATCTGATAACAGAGACTTAAGCTTTTTTAATGTTTTCATGCCTTGCCTCCTTTATCGCTTTCACCATTTGACATAACCATATTCATGGTTCTCTCAAAATCGTTAAGATCAACAGGTTTGCTTATAAAGCCATCAAAGCCTTCATTCAGGAACATGGCCCTGGCGCCGCTTATGGCATTGGCAGTAAGAGCAATAATCCGGAGCTTCTTATTCTTTTTAGATGCCACCTCTCTAAGACGCTTCATGGCCTCTATACCATCCATCTCAGGCATCATGTGATCCATGAAGACAACATCATAATCATTGTCTGTGTACTTCTTTATTGACTCCTTTCCGCTTAATGCCGTATCGATCATCATGCCATATTCCTTGAAAAGCCCCGTGGCTACCACAAGGTTCATCGGCTCATCATCAACGACAAGTGCTCTTATGCCCTGAAACTTTGGATGCCTTGGGCTTTCTACGGATATCAGACCATATTCCGGTGTTTCTCCATTTAATATATTCACTATTGAGTTTCCGGAAACAGGTTTTGCTGTCAGTATTACTTTGCTGTCTTCGGCTATCCTTAGATCATCCGGGGCAGCAATAGTTACAATGTATCCCTCCTTAGTCAGCTGCTCAAAGTAATCCAATTCATCTGTATATTCTTCGGCTCCGGTAAATACATGCGTAATATTTCTTTGCTCCAAAAGCTTTTTCAGTTCCTTTATTCCCGGAACTGTATACAATTTCACCCCAAGACCGGATGCAAGATTTGCTGCCAAAGATCTGTAAAATTCCCGAAGCTGCGGGCTGCTGAATTTCTCCGGCATTATATAAAATGCGATGGAAACTTTAGATGCATTTTCTACGCTAAGACAAGGCTGGGGATTTTCTATTTCCTGAGCCACACATACTCTTACTGTAGTTCCTTCCCCTACATCACTCTCAATAGATACGAAGCCGTTCATTTTACGCACAAAGCCATAAACTATAGGAAGTCCAAGTCCGATTCCTCCGGTAGAGCGGTTGCGCTTCTTGTTTGCCTGATAACTGCCATTTGACATTCTTTCGATATCTGCAGTTTTTATTCCAATACCTGTATCGGTAACCTCAATCTGAAGGTTGTAGCCATATTCACGACGCACACCTGAGATTCTAAGATATACTCCTCCCTTTCTGGTAAACTTCGCAGCGTTGCTTAGAAGATGTCGTATTATCTTCCCGATTTTTTTAGAATCACCATTCAGAGAAGCAGGAACATTTGGGTCAAGATCTACAACAAGTTCTACATTTTTAGTCTGTTCCCTTATCCTGTAATCCGAAATAATATCGTTAATGAGAGAGGTGATCATATACCTGCCATTTTCAAGAAAAACATCGCCCCTCTGAATCTCACTGTAATCCTGAATATCCTCGATCTGTCTGGAAAGGCGAAGCCCCGCATCTCTGATGGAGTTTATATCCTCTCTTGCCTCTCTTTTAAGTATGATGGCTGTCAGGCCGTTTATTACATTTATGGGAGTTCGAAGTTCATGGGATACATTGACAAGAAAGTCCTCCATCTCTGTTCTGTCAGCATCCTTCTCCTTCTTTCTCTCGTCAATCTCATCTATATTTTTGCCGGCTTCGCTAATTATTTCTTTTAATGCCATATAGGCACATAATTCTGCAATAATATGGACCATTATTCTGGAAAAAGTTATGGGATCTAAAACGATATCTCCTGCCCTCAAGGAAATTATGATCTGAACTCCCATGAGGATAAGATATAATGCCACCATGACCCTCAGATACTCTCTGCGAACAAGCAGAGTAACAGTGATCATAAGGAGCAGGTTTATTACGGTAACATCGAACAAACTGTTCCTGTGGACTCCGTGATAGAAGGAGATAAGCATGACGAGGATAAGATAATAGTTCTCTCTTGAAGTAATCCTCCCCCTATGAGAAAGATGTAAAATCCAAGCCGAAATTACGCCAACCAGAATAAGCGGTGGAACCCATAGCTCCCATCCTTTTATGACGCTGTCAAAGCTGGACCCTATGCAGGCAACACTTATGATAACTAGCACAATATTGTGGGTTCTATCTGTACGAGGTGTTTTTTCATTCACGTATATCTGCCCTCCTGTTTTTCGCCAAAACAAGGAAATTATGCCATAATATCGATAATATGATTATATCAATAATGCGAAATACAGTCTATTAAATAGGTATAAATATACAGAAACAAAAAGGAGACTGCATCATGCAGTCTCCAGTGGAAGTTCTGAAAGTTCGGAAATAACTCTTCTCTTTATGTCATCTTTCTCGGTCTCGAGAGAATAAGCCATCTCGGTGTAAAGAAGCTTTTCAGCCATATTCAGGTATCTCTCATTAAGTGTGGCAAACTTCTTACCCTCAGCCTCACGAATCGCTTTGATCTTGTGCAGGGACTTAACAAGACCCATCATCTCTTCAGCAACATTTCTCTTAATGATTTCGAGGATCTTACCTTCTGCCTTCTTGCCCTCAGGCAATTCAATCTCTTCTACTTCCTCAATGTCATCCATTAATCCTTCAGCATAGTCAGCGC
Source organism: Butyrivibrio sp. (assembly GCA_017413105.1). Taxonomy (GTDB): domain Bacteria; phylum Bacillota; class Clostridia; order Lachnospirales; family Lachnospiraceae; genus Butyrivibrio. Next base: position 23,417 of record JAFPVA010000081.1, read on the forward strand.
TAATGACTTCGCGTACCTTGTCTTCGGCACCATCCACCGGAACATACAATATGCTTCCGGCATCAACCGCGGAAATCATCATGTAATACTGTTTCTCTTTTCCCCTCTCAAGAAACGGCGGTACGAGTATCTCTCGAACCTTGCATAAACCATGACTACCGTAAATAACGCACTCTCCAATATTTAACATCAAAGTACCTCCTGATTCTCTGAAAAACCGTCCGAGATATTAAGCCTCGGGCTCAATTAACTGAAAGCGCTTTCATGTCTGAAGGAAAATAAAACATGGTAAGAGGAAGTCCCTGGTCCCCCTAACCATGTCGGATCGCGTGACACTATTATAACACGATATTACATTTTTTGTAATACTTTGCCTCGTTAAATTTTTATCTTTTTCTTGCGGCGAACTCCTCCCTGGTAAGTACGCTGATGTGCTCGACTCTTGTTTCTCCAAGCATGATAACTCTGGACATTGTATTGGTATGATGGTACTTAAAGCCGCATTTTTGCTGGACTTTTTTTGACCTGTTATTGCCCTTAAAATATCCGCAAAAGACTCTTTTTAGTCCAAGATCTTCAAATCCATGTCTCAAAACTTCCATCGCAGCTTCCGGAGCAATCCCCTGCCCCCAGAAAGGTACACCTACCCAGTAGCCAAGCTCTGCCTCTTTTGTTCCAAGAGGTCTTTCAGGGCTACCGCTTAAGGTAAGTCCAATGCTTCCTATGGGCTCGCCTTCATTGCCCTTAAGACAGATGGCATAAACTTCCTCTTTTGCAAAAATAGTCCTTATAACAGCGCGGCTGTAAGCAACATCCTTATGAGGGAGCCATCCTGCTATGGGTCCTACTTTTTCGTCGCGGGCATACTTAAAGAGGCTGTCGGCATCCTCATCCCTCCAGCCCCTTAATATCAGTCTGTCAGTTTCAAGTACAATTCCCATGGTTACAAACTCGTATATGTAAATCCGGTTTTCGCAGTAAAGGCATCAAAGGATTTTTTGAAAAGAATGTCATAGGCATCCTTCTTGTGCATCGCCTCATGACTAAGGAAATAAATTACTTTTCCGCTCTTAATGTCCCACTCAATATCATGGCGTGGGTCAAGAGCATCGATGTCCTTGAAGGAAAGACCATATTTTTCCCTGCAGAATGCATCTCTGTTATCAAGATCCATGGTCTCTTCCATGATCCTGGATTTTGTCTTCAACAGGATGTCCAACTGCTCAAGCATGATCTGCTGAACTACATTGAGAGAGTTTATTTCATAGCCAACAAGTCTCATGTCAGCAATGATCCTGTCAAAGTCCACGCATGTCTGCTCAAATGGATCAATTTGGTTTTCGCCGTAGCAGAAAACGGCATTGTAAAGCCCCTCGTTCATACGTTATCTCCTTTCGTCATTCCTTGGAAAAAAGTCCCTTCTGCGATTTAAGAAACTCAATATAATCTGCCTCCGGAACAGGCCTCGAATAATAAAATCCCTGAAGATACTCAACCTTTTTTTCAATAAGGATCTTAGCCTGATCCAGCGTTTCAATACCTTCCGCCAGAATATGAAGTCCAAAGTCTCTAAGGAAACCTATGGTGTAATCCAGCATTCTCATATTCTCAGGTTTCTCTTTGTCCAGACAGTTCCATACAAATTCCTTATCAAGCTTTACCAGCGCATAATCCATCTTTAAGATTTCCAAAAGATTGGAATAGCCTGAGCCGAAGTCGTCCATGGAAAAAGAACTGCCTCTCTCCTGAAGCCTGTTGACGTTCTCCTTAAATGCTTCATCGTTGCTGATATACGATGTTTCTGTTATCTCGAAATTGATGAACTTTGGCGGAATATGATATTTTTCCATCTTGCTGGTCAGTCTTAGATGAGTATTCTCATCCACCGCCTCATTTCCCGAAAGATTAACCTCCACCATCCTTACACCATAGCTGGAAAGGTTTTCCCTTGCAATAAATGAGCAGACCTTTTCGAATACCAGATCGTCTATTTCCTGGATAAGGCCACATTTTTCCGCTACAGGAATGAAATCCTCCGGCGAAATATAGCTCTCATTGTCTTTTCTTTTTAACCTGACAAGAGCTTCTGCAGAGGAAAAAGAGCCATCGGCAACGCACAGTATCGGCTGATAATATACATCAAAGGCCTTGTCCTTAACCGCCTGCCTTACTACATCCTCTATGGTATTTCTGTAATTCATCTTGTCTATAACTGCATCGTCGATGACAAGATTAGGAGTTGACTGGGTGTAAATATATTCACCTGAAACATAAGTCAGGGCTGCCACTGACTCGTCCAGAGTCTTTACGTATTTAGGGACCTCCAAAATACAGAAGGTCTGCCTGTAATTCTTTCCCCCATCCTTCATGCCGTTGACCAGGGTCATGAAGGCCTCGGCTTTCTGGGGCGAATCAACAATAAAGCTCAATGTGTTCCAGTTAAAAAGATATGCCGAAGATCCAATATAGCTCTCTGCCAGCTTACCCAGCTGAATCTGCTGCATAGCCAGTTCATTTCTGTCAGAGCTTGTCATGACAGCTGTTTTGCCGGTAAAAATAACTGAAATGATGAAGAAGGTCTTTTTCTGCCCCATTTTCTCAGCCAGTACCATATGAAATGCATCCCTGTTTCGAACGCCCTCAAGGGATCTTTCATAATATTCCCTGGGATTTTCCAGAGAAATGAAAAGAATAAGGCTCATAAGGGTCATGGCCATGGAAGAAACCTGTATATCCCTGACAACAAACTGGAAAAGTGCAAGAATTGCCCAGATTATAAGTCCTGCAATAATAGACAATGCATCTTCTTTCGGAATCCTCGCCCTCAGTACCAGTACTCGTAAAAGCGAGATGAATATATAGGTAAACCCTACCAGATAGCTGATCCTTACAGCTCCTCCGTAATTATAGTAATGCCCGTCAACGAATCCGTAGCTCACATCTCCAAGAGCCAGAGCCAGATAAGCAACTATTGAAGGAGCTATGGCAATTGCTGTGGCGAGAGCTGAGACTCTTCGTTTCAAGGTCGTCTTGGCATAAACATAGACGCACATGACATAGGCGGAAGCTACAAGCATGCCAACATAAAGACCCTGAGAAACTTTCCTTAAGGCGCTGAAACTGTCATCAAGATATAGAAATACAACACATTCAAGTATCTCACAGAGATTGCAAAAAAGACCACAATTAAGAAGCTAAAGAAAATCTTCGAACCCAGTATCTGGGGAAGACCTCTCCTTAGGAAAATAACGATCAAAATGATCGATATCAAAATTGCAATCAGCGGCGCTCGTATTTCCATAAATTAATTATATTACAATCCCTTTGTATCAACAATAAAATGTGAATTTTGCATTCATTACATCAGGTTATGAAGTAAATATGCTGTGTACGGTGGAATATCAAGGCCTCCGCCAAAATCAATATCCTGCCCGGTGATGGCATCAGTAGCCTTTCCGGCCCTTGCATTGAAATCCGCATGGAAGGGGTTCTCATCGGCATTTATTACTATCATTGCCCTGTCACCCTCTGCTTCTCTTTCAAATATGCACTGTCTGTTAGTCAGAAGAAGCGACTTAAAATCACCATAGGAAAGCGCCTTGGAACCTTCTCTTGCTTTGCACAGATTTGAAATAATGTCAGTCAGCTCATTCCACTCCGGTCTTTCAAAACAGGGTCTTAAAGCTGGATCTCCCTGAGACTTATCCGCTTTTACTCCCCACTCACTGCCATAGTAGATTGTAGGAATTCCCGGCATTCCAAACATAATTGTGTATATCAGCTTTAAATGCTCAGGTCTTTGCAGGATACTGGCTATCCTTGAAACATCATGGTTATCAACAAAGGATAACAGATGCTTGCCTCTGTACAAAGTCCAGTTCTCCGGGCCAAACTGACGAAGAAGGGAGTGAACTATTTCAAACAGGTTCATGCTGTTAAGAGCTGAAAACATTCCTTTGTAGCACTCATAGTTGGTAGCACTGTGACAGAGGTCATCCCCCATGATACGGTTGTAGTCTCCGCCTATCATCTCTCCCATCAGGAAAAAATCTTCTTTCCAGGAGGCACTTTCTCTTCTAAGGCGTCTTATAAAGTCAGGATCAAGGCAGTAGGCCACATCGAGTCTTAATCCATCTATCCCAAACTCCTCTACCCAGAATTTAGCACTTTCAATAAGGTAATCTGCAACTGCAGGATTCCTTAAGTTGAGCTTAACGAGGTCGTAATTTCCTTCCCAGCCCTCATACCATAATCCATCATTATAGGAACTGTTTCCCTCAAAGCTTATATGGAACCAGTCCTTGTAGGGAGAATCCCACTTTTTTTCCAAAACGTCAGTAAATCCGAAAAAGCCTCTTCCCGCGTGGTTGAACACGCCGTCCAGAACCACTCTGATGCCCTCCTTGTGAAGAGCATCGCAGACCTTCTTAAAATCCTCGTTTGTTCCCAGTCTTACATCAATCTTTTTGTAATCCCTGGTATTGTAGCCATGGGTATCCGATTCGAACACCGGATTGAACATCACAGCTCCTATGCCCAGCTTTTTAAAATGTGGTATCCAGTCTATGACCTTCAATATCCTGTGGGTCAAAACTCCGTCATTCTCAAACGGCGCCCCGCAAAAACCCAGTGGATATATCTGGTAAAAAGAAGTCTCATAAGCCCACATATTCAGCCTCCATTATTTTCCAATCCTGATGAACTTAAATACAAAAGGATAAACTCCAACGGTAACAAATGACACTATAAGGTATCTGCAAGTCCTTATGAGGCCTACAGCGAAGGTTCCGGAATCCAGAAATTCTTTTGAGAAGGGAAGTTTAAGCACTGTGTTCAAGGCAAGATATATTGCGCCGCCAAGAAGTATCCTTATAACACATACAACAGGCTTTCTTGTCTCTTCAAACTTCACAAATCTCTTTTCAAATTCAAAAGCACCAAAAATTCCGCCCATAAGTCCAAGGGATGTAAAGTAATCAGAGGTCTTACAGTAAAACAGTCCAATGCAGGAAATAATGAACATGATAAGGTACATCAGCCCTCGTTTTTCCTCAGAAACCTTTTTAAAAAGCACTGCTGTAATGATTACGCTGAGGCCTCCCAAAAACCATCCTCCCAAGACATCCGTAGGATAATGAACTCCCACTGAAACTCTTGAAAAGCCAATAAGGAGCGGTGCCAGCACTGCTATAACAGTCAGGCATTTCTTTTTTCCCTTATATGCAATAGCACTATAGGCACTTACACTGTTTGTAGAGTGACCACTGGGAAAAGAAAAGCCCTGGTAAGCTATATCATAAATATCCGCATTCTTATCCACAGGTCTGTAGCATTTTATTGATTCGTGGTCAAAGTACGGTCTTCTTCTCCAAAAGATATTCTTTATCATTGTGTTGCTGACAAGTCCCAGAAGAATTGAAGTCCCCACAAATTCTCCGAATTTCTTGTCATAACACCAATACAAAAAGCCAAGTATCAGAATCAGTGCCAGTTCCTCTCCAAAAATGGAAAACTTTGAAACTATATTTGCGCCACCTTCACCCAAAATATTTTGAAGCCATTCCATAAATCTTACTTCAAAATCAAACCAGAATGAATTACCTACAATAACCCCCATAATACGCCCTCTTTTCGTATGCTATAATACTATCTTAGCACAAATACTTTCCGCAGATTAGTTAACTTTTGTTTTCCAAAGCATAAACTATCCATAAACTTAAATTTCTTCTAAAAATATTGTTGACAACACCAATGTATTTGAGGTATATTATGTTGGTCGGCTGATTCAGCCGGACACAAAATATGGCGAGGTAGCTCAGCTGGCTAGAGCACGCGGTTCATACCCGCGGTGTCGAGGGTTCAAGTCCCCCTCTCGCTACTAAAAAGGAAAGCATTCGTGCTTTCCTTTTTTGCATTCTGAATTGATCAGGAGAGTCATTGGGGACGTTAAA
>JAFPVA010000082.1 GCA_017413105.1 Butyrivibrio sp.
GCATGCAAAAAGACAAGAAACTGGGTGCTTATGGGCTCATTATATGGCAAAAATATGAAGTTGTTAAGGTGCAAAATCGGAATTTAAATCCGCATTTTATCGAAAGTTTTTGAAACTGGAATTTACTATTTCATTTAAGTGTCCTCATTCAACGTCTGCTAGAGCCGCTGCACCTTCTTCTCCGGTACGGATCTTTACAACGTTATCAAGGCTGTAAACGAAGATCTTTCCATCTCCGATGTGACCTGTATAAAGAGCTTTCTTTGCTGCTTCTATTACATCCTCTACAGGAATCTTACTTACTACAACTTCAAGCTTGATCTTAGGAAGAAGTGTTGCATCCATCTCAACTCCCCTGTACATCTCACCGGAGCCCTTCTGAACACCACATCCCATAACCTGTGTAACTGTCATCCCGGTTACACCAAGATCGTTCATTGTACGTCTCAGCTTGTCATATCTTGAAAGCTTAGCGATGATAACAACCTTGTGAATTCCGGATTCTGTATGAACAGGAGCTGTTACAACCTTTACTGAAGCATCCTTCTGAGCCTGTGAAGCTTCTGCATAATCGCTTACGCCAAGATCTGTGTTCTCGTTAACTGCCATGTTTAGGGTGTTGGATACATCCATGATGGCAAATCCTGAATATGCTGATGCAAGACCATGTTCTGTTGAGTCAAGACCAAGGATTTCTTCTTCCTCAGTAACACGAAGTCCCAAAACTGCTTTGATAATAAGGAAAGTGATTGTGATAGCTACTGCTGTCCAAGCTGCTGTTGCAAACATACCAAGGAACTGGATTCCAAGGAGCTTAAAGCCGCCGCCATAGAAAAGACCAACCATCTCATTTCCTGCAGCATCTGCTATTGAATAGCCGGGAGCTGAATTTGTTGCAAAAAGACCTACTGCCAAAGTTCCCCAGATACCATTCAGGCAGTGTACTGAAACAGCACCTACAGGGTCATCTACATGAAGCTTATAATCAAGGAACCAAACACCGAAGCAAACAAGAAGTCCTGCAACAATACCGATTACTATTGCGCCGAAAGCATCTGTTACATCACAGGGAGCTGTGATAGCTACAAGGCCTGCGAGAGATGCGTTGAGACACATTGATACATCGGGCTTACCATATTTAAGCCATGTGAAGATCATACAGGTTACTGTTGCAAGTGCAGGTGCTATTGTTGTTGTTACAAAAACTGAACCGAGCTGTTCAACTGATGTGCAGGCAGCTCCGTTGAATCCATACCATCCAAGCCAGAGAATGAAAACACCAAGAGAAGCTGCTACAAGGTTATGTCCCGGGAAAGCATTAACTTTAACAATCTTTCCTGACTTATCTTTTTCAAACTTGCCAATACGTGGTCCAAGGAGAGCTGCTCCGATGAGAGCTGCTATACCACCTACCATGTGAATACAGTTAGAACCTGCAAAATCATGGAAGCCTACCTGAGCAAGCCATCCACCGCCCCAGGTCCAGTGAGCTTCTATCGGATAGATGATTGCTGAGATAACTGCCGAGTACACACAATAGGAAACGAATTTTGTTCTCTCAGCCATGGAACCTGAGACGATAGTTGCTGTCGTTGCACAGAACACCAGGTTAAACACGAAATTAGACCAGTCAAAGCCGCCGTAGTTTGTGAAAATATCAAAACCGGGCTTTCCAATGATGCCCATCAGATCTTCCCCAAGTAAAAGACCAAATCCGATGAGAATGAATACTACAGTGCCGATACAGAAATCCATAAGGTTCTTCATTATGATATTTCCTGTATTCTTTGCTCTGGTGAATCCGGCTTCACACATTGCAAATCCGGCCTGCATCCAGAATACCAAAGCTGCACCGATCAAAAACCAAACTCCAAACACGCTACTGTCGATAGCACTTAAAATTTCTTCACTCATACGCTTCCTCCTCAAAAAAAGCGACGCAAAAGGCAGGTTTCATAAACCAATGCCCCATTGCATCGCTTTTTTGTAATCTTAGATGTAATTTCAGAAATAGTAAATTCAAGTATGTATGTAGATTTTGAGATTCCCGAATACAAATATGCAATATGCATATCCCGCGGAGTTTGTATTCCTGAAATCTGAATTAATAGCAGAAAGGCGCCTTAGAGTATTAACTCTAAGACGCCCTTGTCTCTATGTTTATGAATTGTAGAGCATCCAATAATCACTGTCAAGGTATTTTTGTATACAATTTGTAGTTTTGTATTTTTGTATACAATATCTGGTGTATATTCTATTTTTTTTGTCACTTCTACACAAAGGTTTTAATCGTCAACATCGAAGTTCTCAAGAATACTGTCCTTCTTTGGCGGCTTTACATCTCCGTGCTTTACCATGAGCATTGTTACAAATGCCAGGGCTGAAAAGATAAATGCATACGGGAAAAGAGTCTTATAGGAAACATGCTCAAGCAAAAATCCCGAGAAAATAGGCGTAAATACCTGTGCTGCCATAGAGAAGGTATAATAGGTTCCGGTGTATTTTCCGATATCCCCTGCCTTACTCATCTCAACTACCATAGGATAAGAGTTTACATTGATACTGGCCCATCCGATTCCCACCAGGGCAAAAAAGATATTGATGGAAGGTGAAAAATGCGGATAAAGTCCCGTTATCACGTAGCTGGCACCCATGATGGCTATGCCGATAAGAATAGTCTTTTTCCTGCCCAGCTTACTGGATACAAATGCTATAGGCACATAGCTTAAGGTTGCAGCTATTGTAGCAATTAAAAGGCAGGTGGCGTAAGCATTGTCATGAAGATCCCACACTACTCCAACAAATCTTGAAAATGCCGTTGTAACAGCATTGTATGCTGTAAACCACAAAAATACAGAAAGTAGAAGGAATATGAGGCTTTTTCTTACCTCAGGAGGCATATCTTCCTTTGTCTTTTTGCTGGTATCATACGAATCAGACGTTTTTTCCTTATCACTTTCCTCAAAGGACTCTCCCAGAGAATGAAGTCCCCCTTCTTTTTTTATGCTTTCCTTTATCTTCTTCTCATTAATGGTAAGGAATACCACTGCAACAGCCACTACCATAAAAAGCACAAGGCTCAGCATAAGAGGAATATAATTAGTTTCTGCCGGGTTTGCAGCCTCTTTTAAAAGAAGCTTTATCATAACAAGTATATAAATTCCGCCCAAAGTTCCCATAAGATTGATGATTGCATTGGCAGAGCTTCTAAAGGGCGCAGGAGTCAGATCCGGCATGAGTGAAACCGCAGGTGATCTGTAAATTCCCATGGAAATCAAAAGAAGAAGTAACACTCCCACAAACAGTGCCAGACTTCCACTTGGTCTTGCCACAGTAATGAGAACTGTGAGAAAAATCACAGAAAGAGCTGTCCCAAGCAGAATATATGGCATTCTTTTACCAATCTTTGTGTTTGTAAGATCCGACATAGTACCAAAAATCGGCAAAAGAAACAGCGCCAGCACGTTGTCCAAAGCCATGACTACACCTGTCCAGGTCTCGCCAAGGTTAAAAGTGTACTTAAGAATCTTAGGAATCTCATTGTCATAGAACTGCCAGAAGGCGCAGATTGACATGAATGCAAATCCAATTAGTATCGTTCTTTGCTTATTTAACTTCATCCCCATTCCCCCAAAACAAAATATTCTCTTTATCTTTCTTTTCCCCAAAAGAACAGTCCCAGCATTCCCGGCCCCACATGTGCTCCTGAGAACGGCTCATGCTGTGTTATAACTATCTCAGCGTCCGGATTTATCTCAGAAACAAGTTCTGAAAGTATTTGTGCATCCTCAATACAATCTCCATGAGATATGAACACCCTGTTATCCTCTGTGTCCATCCTCTTCTCGGCGTACTTCCGCGCAACGGCTGTTATAGCGTTCTTGCGCCCTCTAGCTTTGCTGCAGGATACTATATGTCCCGTACTGTCTCCGTAAAGAATGGGCTTGATATTAAGAATTGTGCCAATCTGCGCCGTAACGCCGCTTACTCTTCCTGTATTCTTGAGGAAGTTCAGATCGTCCACGGTAAAATACTGGCAGGCATGAGGAACAGCTTCATCAAGAATCCTTGCTGCTTCTTTGCAGGAAATGCCACTCCTGCTAAGCTTCGCTGCCTTCAGTGCGAGAATTCCGTTACCAAAGCCGCAGCCATGTGAATCTACAATATGAATAAATGAGTCCGGATACTCTTCCATAAGCTCATCAGCCGCCACCCTAGCAGCATTGTAAGTACCACTGATTCCTGAACTCATGGCGATATAGACGATATCCTCACCCTTACTTGCGTAAGGAGTAAAATGTGTCAGAAAAAGCTGGGTATTAAGAAGAGAAGTCTGTACCTTGTCGCCCTTTTTGAGCCCTTCGTAATAGGAATGAGCATCAAAACTCTCGATATCACCGCTGTAGACCTTGGATTCTCCATTTATCAGATATTCACACGGCAAAATCGTAATTCCATCAGTAAGTGATTGTGGCAAATTAGCACAGCCATCTGCAAAAACTAAAAAAGACATACAACCCCCCAAAAATAAGCCCCTACCATAGGCTGAGTAATGTAAAACATATTATACCATAACCTGACAGAATATGAATTCTAAAAAAATCTTATTATCAATGAACAGGGTGTACTTCTACATCACTAGGGAGCTCTTTTGCTGCATTTCCGCGCATTTCCATGATACCTGCCAGGGCCGTGTAGATTTCAGCTCTTGAAACGTAGCCGTTTTCAGCAATGCCGTAGGGCTCTCTTGTGTTGACCGGTCTGTCAGTATTCCTTCTCAGACCGATTTTTTCAAGCATTTTTGTTTCTCGCTCCATATCTGTCCCAGTGGAAGTTCTCTGATACTCTCCGAAGCTTTCAGGATCAGCAGTGACAAATCCATGAATAATACAGGCAAACTCGTCGTAAGTTACCGGATCATCCGGTCTAAGCTGCTCACCTTCCGCAATACCCATTTCCACCAGAGCCTGAACATATCCTGCATCCCACTCGTCAAAAGAGATATCGGAAAAATGCCCCTTGTAGGGCCTGACTCCCGCTTTCCCAAAAGCTTTGAACAGAGGCATCAGAAGCTGCGCCCTTGGCATAGGCGCATAGGGATGCAGATGCATGACGCATGGATCTAACAGTCCTAATCTGTATGCTTTCCTAATGCCTTCATACTCTGAGATTCCCTTGATATCCACATATGGTGGCTCTATGCTGAATATGTCAGGTCCAGGCAGTTCTTTGGGCAGTTCCTTCGCATCAGAATAAGGCAAAAAAGTTGCAAACTGCCTATGGTTATCGAAATGCGATATGCACTTAGCTCCAGAACTGTCTGGTGCGATTGTTCTGATTTCTTCCATGAAATATGCGCTGATAAGTACTGCGCCATACTCATTTGTGTGAGTAATATCCCCCGGCATAAAGAAATCGTGGGATGTATCAATATCGCTTATCCATTTATCAAAGGTCATCTTATGAAGGTCGACAAAGGTAACGCCAAGTTCCTGCGCTACTTCTTTGCAAGCATCGGAATGGGATTTAAGCAGCGAGTAATATTTTGTACTCTTTGCACTTTCACGTTTAGGCGAAACCGTTGTCTCCGGAAGTTCACATGGAATTCGGCTGATCGGCGAACAGATAACCAGCTCAGCTCCCATTTCTCTGACTTCTTTAACATATTTTCTAAGGTTATCAGCGTAACCTCCGAAGGCAGCAAGATTCCTTCTTTTCTGATCGTTGTGTCCAAACTGCATGATAAAGAGATCTCCGGGCTTCATCATCTCTTTTACTATGTCTAAGTGCCCATCGTCCCTGAAACAGTTCGTAGTCATACCCGAGTGGGCAAGGTTACAGACAGCCGCATCATCTATGAAACGCTGCAATGTCTGCGCCCAACCGGCACAGCTCCCATACGGATAATACGGTATTCCCGCGTTCTGATCCGTAAGCGTGGAATCTCCCGCCACCCAGATAATAGGAACATTCTGACGGGTCACGGAGATTTTGAGACTCGCATTTGATGCTTCGGTGCTGCGCTCCCTATCGTCGGCAATTGCCAGATCAGATAAGAACTTGGCATCTCCTGCAATAGAAACGAAAATGTACCTGTCATTGCACCGCTCTGAGCAAAGTGCCGGAATATAGGGTGTGACAGCCTGATAGAAGTTTCTGGTATACTCTTTTCCCTGGTCAATACTGATTCCGTAGTCTATCAGATTTCTTCTGCTGGCAAAAAGAGAAAGATTCCTGACGTTCTCTTTTCCCGCAGAAATTGTTACTTCTACCCTATAGGTTCCAAATTCAGGCACATCAATTCTGTAAACCACTACATCTCTTGGACATTCACCCGACTTTTTCTCGGATGAGCTATTCTCTTCTTTGTGCTCTCCACCTTTAAGCAGCCTTCTTGCGTTCCACCCACCGCATTTGATTGCCGCCTCAGAGTCAGTCCTGCTCTCCACCTGAATTTTCTCAATATTGACCTTCTTTATTTCCGTGAACATAGTACTCCCCTAATATTCCCAATAACTTCACCAAAATCTTTCTGTTAAAATTTTACAGTAAACCCTTTCTATAAAAAACTTCAATCGCTCTGTTTTATTATCATTTTTGACCAATTAAAAAAGAGGAGCTTACCTCGTTCCGGAGCTGCTATTATTCCACAATCTATAAGATATGCACATCTTCACCCTCAATTTCATCACTGATTTTTATTGCATAATATAGAAGATTCTAATATAATACGAACTGTTGCAAAGAATAGATTTTTATATTGAATATGTGAGGTTATTTTTTAATGATTAGTGCTAATAACGTAACCTTAAGAGTTGGTAAGAAAGCTCTTTTTGAAGAAGTTAACATCAAGTTTACTCCCGGCAACTGCTACGGTATCATTGGTGCCAACGGTGCAGGTAAGTCAACTTTTCTTAAGATTCTCTCAGGTCAGATTGAGACCACAAATGGTGATGTAGTTATCTCCGATGGCGAGCGTCTCTCCTTCCTCGAGCAGGATCACTTTAAATATGATGAGAACGTGGTTCTCGATACTGTCATTGCAGGTAATGCACGTCTCTTTGAAATCAAGAACGAGAAAGACGCCATTTATGCAAAAGAGGACTTCACTGATGAGGATGGTATCCGTGCCAGTGAGCTTGAAGCAGAATTTGCCGAGATGAACGGCTGGGAAGCTGAGTCTGATGCAGAGAGCCTTTTAAATGGACTTGGAATTGAGACAGAGTATCATTACAAGCTTATGAAGGAGCTTGATGGTGCTCAGAAGGTTAAGGTTCTTCTTGCCAGAGCTCTTTTTGGTAATCCTGATATTCTTCTTCTGGACGAGCCTACCAACCACCTTGATCTTGATGCCATCGCCTGGCTTGAGGAGTTCCTTATCAACTTTGAGAACACAGTCATTGTTGTATCCCATGACCGTTACTTCCTCAACAAGGTATGCACATATATCGCTGATATAGATTATGGCAAGATTCAGCTCTATGCCGGCAACTATGATTTCTGGTACGAGTCTTCACAGCTCATGATTCGCCAAATGAAGGAAGCTAACAAGAAGAAAGAGGAACAGATCAAAGAGTTAAAGGAATTTATTGCCCGTTTCTCTGCTAACGCAAGTAAGAGTAAGCAGGCTACTTCCAGGAAGAAAGCCCTTGAGAAGATCGAGCTTGATACCATCAAGCCTTCCAGCAGAAAGTATCCATACATTGACTTCAGACCTGATAGAGAGATCGGTAATGAAGTTCTTACTGTTGAGGGACTTTCCAAGACCATCAATGGCGAGAAGGTTCTTGATAACCTTTCTTTTGTTGTTCAGCGTGAAGATAAGATTGCCTTTGTTGGCAGCAACGAGCTTGCAAAGACTACTCTCTTCCAGATTCTTTCCGGAGAGCTTGAGCCTGATGAAGGAACCTATAAATGGGGTGTAACAACTTCCCAGGCATATTTCCCTAAGGACAACACAAAAGAATTTGATAACGACTACACAATTACCGAGTGGCTTACAGGATACTCTGAGATAAAGGACGCAACATACGTAAGAGGCTTCCTTGGACGTATGTTGTTTGCCGGAGAAGACGGCGTTAAGAAGGTTAAGGTATTATCCGGTGGTGAGAAGGTCAGATGTCTTCTCTCCAAGATGATGATTTCCGGTGCCAACTGCCTTATCTTTGATGAGCCCACCAACCACCTTGATATGGAATCTATCTCCGCTCTTAACGACGGTATGATCAAGTTCCCTGGCGTTGAGCTCTTTGCATGTCGTGACCATCAGGTTGTTCAGACAACAGCCAACAGAATCATGGAGATTCTCCCTGATGGAACCCTTATCGACAAGCGTTCTACATATGATGAATACCTTGAAAATGATGAAATGGCCAGAAAGCGTACAGTTTACAACACTGCCGCTGACGAGGAAGAGGACGACTGATTATCCCCTTTGCACATATCCGGTCTTTTATCATAGGCTTGGATATGCTAACTTTGTACATTACGGGATACATTTTTTGTATCCCGTAAATAATATATTTTTTTATAATATGGAGGAGTAAAAGCATGCAGGAATTTAAGCCGGTAAAAGAAGGAAAAGTTAGAGAGATCTACGACATCGGTGAAAACCTTATTATGGTTGCAACCGACAGAATTTCAGCCTTTGATGTTATCCTTAAGAACAAGGTTACCAAGAAAGGTGCTGTTTTAACCCAGATGTCAAAATTCTGGTTCGATTTCACCAAGGATGTGGCAAAAAACCACATGATCAGCATAGATACTGCTGATATGCCTGAATTTTTCAGAACTCCAGATTTTACAGGAAACAGCATGCTTTGCCAGAAGCTGCGTATGATCCCTGTTGAGTGTATCGTTCGTGGCTATATTACAGGAAGTGGCTGGAAGAGCTATCAGGAAAACGGAACAGTTTGCGGAATCAAGCTTCCGGAAGGACTTAAGGAATGTGGCAAGCTCCCTGAACCAATCTACACACCAAGCACAAAGGCTGAGATTGGTGATCACGACGAGAACATCGACTTCGAGCGCAGCATTGAAGTTCTTGAAAAGGAATTCCCGGGTCACGGTGAGTACTATGCTACCAAGATCCGTGATCTTACTATTGCTCTTTACAAGAAGTGCGCTGACTACGCATTAACACGCGGAATCATCATTGCAGATACCAAGTTTGAGTTTGGAGTAGACGAGAATGGCGAAGTTATCCTTGCTGATGAGATGCTCACTCCCGACAGCTCACGTTTCTGGCCTGTAGAAGGCTATGAAGAGGGCCACGATCAGCCATCTTTCGACAAGCAGTTTGTTCGTAACTACTTAAAGGCTAATCCTGAGTGTGACTACAATCTTCCTCAGGATGTTATTGATAAGACAATTGATAAATACCTTGAGGCTTACAAGCTCCTTACCGGAAAAGAACTTGAGGCTTGATATAGAAAAAGCCGTGGTGAGAAAATCTCTCACTACGGCTTTTTTTGTGAAACGAGGGGACGGTGGAACGACGGGGACGGTGGAACGACGGTGACGGTGGAACGAGGGGACGGTTCTTGCGTTCCACCGTCACCTCGTTTCTCTATCCCCTCGTTTCTCTATCCCCTCGTTTCACCCTCTTCAATCCTCCTCGTAATATCTGGAGGGTTCTACATTGTTCTGGGTCTGCTCAAGAAGCTGGATAATAAATCTCACAATACCTACTAGAATAAGATAACTTCCCACCGTTAGTGATTTTCCATAATCAAGCTGCTGCGGAGTAACAAGCGATACAATTCCGATATTAAGATTAACCACCGCCACGAGAATCATCCAAAACTTGGCCTTTCCGGAAATGGTCTTCTTGTTCTTTACAACATACCTTATACTGGCCACAACCAGGGAAAAGAATACAATGGCCATAAGTACATTGGTCCAGGTAGGAATTCTCTCAAGATTGGATAAAATGAAGACCATAAAGCTCATCACTATAAGATGAAAAATCATTCGTCCTCGTTTCAAAAATGGAATCTCATCTCTCACTCCCGCTTTAAGTATCATAACTGCATTCCATATTGCAACGCCAAGCGCAATGATTCCACCAAGAATCGTATAGACCTCCTGTGGAATTGTCAAAAAGATTATTCCAATAAAAATCAGGAAAATATCGATGAGACCCTGCAAAGATTTTATTGTGTCCACGAACCTTATCTTTTCAAAAGATCTCCATAAAGATCCAAAAAACTTTCCAAAAACTATCTTTGTCTTGCTCTCCGAATTGGCGGCTGATAAAAGAATCGTTCCAAAGTCATGAAAACCTCCCTTGGAAATATCATAGACACTCACTGCTCCCGCCGCCTTCATGGCATCAAAGATATCTCTGGTGAAGGCCTGTCTTTGTTCCATGGTAGCATTGCCTATCCAGTCATCGATAGCCTTGTTGTAAACTACACTTTCTTCGGATAAATACCTCTTTTTCACAAAGTGGTCGCCCTCTACCTTCCAGGTCATACCGGAATGCTGCAGTATCTTTTCCCCATCAGAAGCCACTATTTCATGAGGGATTTTTAGTTCAAAGAGCATTCCAACAACACAGAATGTGGGTACAATGTGGGTTATCCTGTCCTTAACAATATTGAATTTCTGTTCATCCAAAAGTTCCGGAGCAAATCCGGGTCCATCATTGCTATAGATTCGCTTAATTCTGTTTTTTACTATATCAGGGACATTCATAGCTGAGTACACTGCCAGGTTTCCGCCCTTGGAATGTCCGCCAACATAAATATCTCCCGCATATTTTTCTGTAATGAACTTAAGATAATCTGCAGCAGCCTTCTGAGCTCCTATCTCTTCAAAACTGATCCTGAAATCAAGTCTCCAGTCATCTATATCCATGGTGGTTCCACGGAAAGATACAAAGAGGGTTCCATCCGGAAGATGTATCGTAAAAGCCGTAAACATCATATTTTCATCCGAATCACTAATATCTATATAGTCAGAAAGTCTTAGATCTCCGAATCTTTTGGTTTTGGCCATATAATATAATAGCCAGTCAAAATCAAGTCGTCCCAGATCCATCAGGCTATGTTTTGTAAAATACCATTCCGAAGCATCCTTGACAGATATGGAAGATGTTTCTCCCTTTTCAGGAACAATCCCATCAAAATCATTATAAATAAGCAGGGAAAGAGCCAGATTATCAACTTCATTAAAGGGGGAATCATCAAAAGAAAGATCGCCGCGCCACTTTATATAGTTTACGACATTTCCCATGGCAGTAACCTCTGATCATAAACAAGCAAGCGAAATGAGAAAAAACCTAATAAAAGATATTAATCGAGGGCAAAAGCCACAGACCTTTGCCCTCTTTAATCATATCACATTTTTACGTTTTATAGTTCTTTTTTAATTGCTTCCAGAAGATCCTTGTACTCCTCAAAAGCAGGAAGTTCAGGATAATCTGCCTTTATCTTGTCTGTAGATCTGAATAAGAATCCGGCTTTTGAAGCCTGTATCATTGCCAGATCATTATAGCTGTCACCACTGGCAATTGTATCATATCCGATAGACTGAAGAGCCTTAACTGTTGTAAGTTTGGAATTCTCAATTCTCATCTTAAAGCCGGTGATTTCACCGCTATCTGCAACCTCAAGAGAATTACAGAAAATAGTTGGCCATCCCAACTTCTCCATAAGAGGTGTTGCAAACTGGGTAAAGGTATCACTTATGATTATAACCTGAGTGATACTTCTAAGCTCATCCAGAAACTCTTTTGCTCCCGGAAGGGGATCAATCTTTGCAATGGTATCCTGGATTTCCTTCAGACCAAGTCCATGCTCTTTAAGGATTCCGATTCTCCATCTCATGAGTTTGTCATAGTCCGGTTCATCTCTGGTGGTTCTCTTAAGCTCAGGAATTCCGCTGGCCTCAGAAAAAGCGATCCAAATTTCCGGAACCAGTACGCCCTCTAAATCCAAACAAACAATATTCATAATTATCTACTCCTCATATATTAATCAAAGATCAACCTTTGGAAGCTTGTCAAAGCTCTTCTGAAGTTCAGCGTCAGTAGGAATATAATCTGTCATAACGCCATCATTGAACTTCTGATATGCGACCATATCAAAATATCCTGTTCCTGTAAGGCCAAAGAGAATTGTCTTCTCCTCTCCTGTCTCCTTGCACTTAAGAGCCTCATCAATGGCAACTCTGATAGCGTGGCTACTCTCAGGAGCAGGAAGGATACCCTCAACTCTTGCAAACTGCTGAGCTGCTTCAAATACAGAAGTCTGCTCAACACTTCTTGCCTCCATAAGGCCATCATCGTAGAGCTGTGAAAGGATTGGGCTCATGCCGTGATATCTGAGTCCGCCTGCATGGTTAGCTGAAGGAATGAAGTTACTTCCAAGAGTATACATCTTAGCAAGAGGACAAACCATTCCTGTATCACAGAAGTCATAAGCATACTTACCTCTTGTAAAGCTTGGGCAGCTGGCAGGCTCAACAGCGATGATCTGATAATCCTTATCGCCTCTTAGTTTCTCACCCATAAATGGAGAAATAAGACCTCCAAGGTTTGATCCACCGCCTGCGCATCCTATGATAACATCAGGCTTAACGCCGTATTTCTCCATAGCAGCCTTAGCTTCAAGACCGATTACTGTCTGGTGCAAGAGAACCTGGTTAAGCACGCTTCCAAGAACATATCTATAGCCTTCTGTATGTGTAGCAACCTCAACAGCCTCTGAAATAGCACATCCAAGGGATCCTGTAGTGCCGGGATGATCAGCATTGATCTTACGTCCGATCTCCGTCTCCATAGAAGGAGAAGGTGTTACGCTTGCTCCATAAGTACGCATTACTTCACGTCTGAAAGGCTTCTGCTCGTAAGATACCTTAACCATGTATACCTTACAGTCAATTCCAAAATATGCAGATGCCATTGAAAGAGCTGTTCCCCACTGACCGGCACCGGTCTCGGTGGTCACACCCTTAAGGCCCTGCTTCTTGGCATAATATGCCTGAACAATAGCGGAATTAAGCTTGTGAGATCCGCTGGTATTGTTACCCTCAAATTTATAGTAGATCTTGGCTGGTGTTCCAAGAGCCTTCTCAAGGAAATATGCTCTTACAAGAGGTGATGGTCTGTACATCTTGTAAAAGTCCATGATCTCATCAGGAATGTCAATGTACGGAGTCTCGTTATCAAGCTCCTGCTTGATGAGCTCATCACAGAAAACAGGTCTAAGATCATCAAAGGTCATTGGCTGAAGTGTGCCGGGATTAAGAAGTGGTGCAGGCTTGTTCTTCATATCAGCCCTGACGTTGTACCACTGTCTTGGAATCTCGTCTTCACTTAAATATATTTTGTATGGAATCTTTTTTTCTTCGCTCATGGTATTCCCCTTTCCCCTTTAGCAATTTAAATAATTAAAGCATATATTTCGCCCAACTGTCAATGCAAATCATGCTAACATAACGCCGTTACTGTTCACTCGCTTGCAGCTCGCTCCAGTAACGAATTCGCGCATTCATTTTATCTTGCTACCGAAGCCTTTATCTGTGGCAAAAGATCTTCCGGCACAAATAAGCTTCCATAGCCTACTCCCAGGTCGATTCCCACCTTATTACTTCCATGGAAATCACTGCCACCACTTACAAGAAGACCATGCTTTGCAGCCAGCTCTTTCATCTGTCTCTCTTCATAGGCTTCGTAGGTGGTATAGATAGCCTCAAGACCTTTAAGTCCTACTTCCTTAAGCCTCACCACAAGTGCTTCAAGCTTGGCATCGCTCATATGATAAAGAACAGGATGAGCTAAAATAGGCACAGCCCCATTGTCCAAAATGCATTCTATTGCCATCTCCGGAGTAATGTTCTCCCTTGGAACAAAGTACGGGCAGGAATCTCCAATATATCTGTCAAAGGCCTCCTGCTTACTCTTAATATAGCCCTTTTCCAACATGTACTTTGCATAATGAGCTCTCGTTATGGAAGTATCGGGAAAAGCAGCTGTAAGATCCTCGTAAGAAATCTTAATCCCACCCTCGGTGAGCTTTTTGCACATCTTTATATTGCGTTCTACTCTTGCATTCTTGAAGGTAGCAAGTCTGTCCTTAAGCTTCTGATCATTGTAATCAACGTAAAGCCCTACCACATGGACGTCTTTTCCTTCATTTACAGTGCTGAACTCAATTCCGGGAATAACCTCCATGTCCGGATACTTTTCTTTCCCGTAATTCACAGCCTCTTCAACGCCATCAATCGTATCATGATCAGTCAGTGCAATTGCCGCAAGTCCCTTCTCATGGGCATAATCGATCAGCTCATGCACGCTATACGAGCCATCCGAACATGTACTATGTGTATGTAAATCGATTCTCTTCACTTGTTGTTCCTCCGTTTTTCGCATCCGTTGTATATTTCCCACCAGCCTTATGGCGTCCTAGTAGCCTTTTCAATAAACTCTGCCAACCCGTCGTGGTCATTGTCATAGGTCGTGATAACATCAGCAGAGGCCTTCACCAGGTCCGTTGCATTTGCCATGGCGATTCCACAGCCTGCAGCCTCAATCATGGAAATATCATTTTGCTCATCTCCCGCAGCATAGGTGTTCTCCACAGGAATACCAAGGATATCTGCAAGTCTCTTCACTGCGCTGCCCTTACCTGCCTCCGAGGGGAATATCTCCATATAAAACGGATTTGAGTACAAAAGAGTAAGCTTGTCACCCACCATCTCCTGCAGAGCCATTCTGAAGTTTTCCTGCTTCTCATGATCATGAAGTTCAATGGCGATCATCTTAGAAGGTGGTTCATGTATCTCTTTTAACACATCATCAGTGACTATCAGCGGGGTCTTGATAACTCTCCTGTAATAATTCATGCACTCCCCGTCATGCCGTGAAACAATATGGTCCTCATTGTATGTGTGGCAATGTACGCCGTACTTTTCCGCAAGATCAAAGATAGGTTCCACCATGGTAAGTGGCACTCCGGTTTTGTACACATATTTATTCTCATCAACGCTATAGATTTCTGTGCCATTTGAGCCGCATAGAAAACTACCCTTAAAATCAAGGCCCAGCCCGTCGTAAACGGCCTTTGCGCTGTCAATAGCACGGCCTGTATTAATGCAAAAATGGTTTCCGGCTTCAGTAAAAGCTTTTAAAGCCTCCATTGTCTTTGGCGTAATCTTCTTTTCCTTGGTAAGAAGAGTTCCGTCCAGATCAAAAAAGAAAATCTTACTCATTTCAAATCCTTTAATAATTCTATTTTTCTAATAACAAAAAAGAAGTTACCGGAGCGGTAAAAAAATACCACTCCAGTAACTATAATACAAAGTCAGAGATTTTTCTATTATGCCTCCACAATAAGGTATCTTCCATCTCCAATATCGAATACTTCATCAGCCTCAAGAACATTGTCACCTTCAGTATCAACGCCTGATTCCTCAAAATATTCCTCGACCTCTTCCGGGCTGTCAACAACTACAGCCATGCAGTCCTCAAGGAAAGCCTCTGCCTCCTCAATATTCTCTGCCACATCCTCAGGAAACAGCTGTCCCTGATTTTCAAGAAAACATCTCAGAACTGCGTCATCATACTCGTGCATATCTAACCCTCCAGATACCTTATAATAAGTTTTTTGCCTTCATCTCTTTATATAGTCTTGCAATTGGAAGCCCTACCACATTGTAATAATCGCCCCTGATGCCTGAAATAAATATGGAAAACAGCCCCTGTATTCCATAAGCTCCTGCCTTGTCGTCAGGCTCTCCTGTCGCCACATAATCTGCAATTTCCTTCTCCGTCATTGCTGTTACTTCCACCAGAGTTTCCTCGTGGAAGGTAAAATGGGCAGGTTTTCCATTTTCATCCGTATAGAACAGCGTAACACCGGTATATACTGCATGGGTATCCCCGGCAAAATCCCTTATCATCTCTGATGCTTCTGCTCTGTCCCTGGGCTTTCCAAGAACTCTACCCTTATATGATACAACGGTGTCTGCGCCAATTACAACGTATCTGCTACAGTCATTCGTAAAAATTTTGTGAAAAATCTCGGAAGCTTTTTGAAACGAAAGCTCCTCCACGATAGCACTTGGCTCAGTGCTGCCTGTTATTTCTTCACCAACAGCCGGGATGACCTCGTACTCAGGCACCACCTTTGCCAGGAGTTCTTTTCTCCTTGGTGAATTGGAAGCTAAAACATACTTCATAAAGAACAAAACCTCTCTGTCTATCAATAATGTTATTTACATAAATCCGCGCTCATTACAGAGTTTATACCTTCATTTCCGGTATAAAGGTCCTGGAGTTAGCTGAATTCATGACCTTTACATTTCTTGCAGCCTCATCTCCGAATAACTTCTGCGAATTGATTCTCTCGGACTCCTCAAGTCTGGTATCCTGCTTTACATATACCCCCTTTTCATTCATGATATGGGCCTTTTCTGTATCCCGAAGCTCCATATCCAGAATGTGCCACAGCTTCTTTCTAAGCCTGTCATTCTCTACAGGGAAAAGAATCTCAACTCTTCTCTCTAAGTTTCTTGGCATCCAGTCCGCTGAACTAGCATAAAACTCGGGGGTGCCACCGTTTTCAAAATAGAATATCCTGCTGTGCTCAAGAAAGTTACCAACAATTGACCTTACGGTAATGTTGTCGCTTACTCCGGGAATTCCGGTTCGCAGACAACATATGCCTCTTACTATGAGGTCTATCTTTACTCCCGCGCTGCTGGCTTTATAAAGCGCAGCAATAACTTCCTTGTGACAGATTGAATTCATCTTGGCTATGATCCTTGCAGGCTCTCCTGCCAGAGCATGCTCTTCTTCCCTCTTTATCAGGTCAAAAATCCTGTCCTTGAGCCAGAGAGGAGCCAGTGAAAGCTTGTTCCATCCAAGGGGCTCTGAGTATCCTGACAGCATGTTAAACACAGCTGTAGCATCCTCACCAAAGGCAGGTGCACAGGTAAAGAGGCCCACATCAGTGTACTGTTTGGCCGTGGAATCATTGTAGTTTCCGGTGGCCAGATGTACATATCTCTTTATTCCGTCCTCTTCCCTTCTGACCACAAGGGTTATCTTACAGTGAGTCTTAAGTCCCACAAGTCCATAGATAACATGGCACCCTGCTTTCTCAAGCATCTTTGCCCAGACAATATTATTTTCCTCATCAAATCTTGCCTTAAGTTCAACAAGTACAGTTACCTGCTTGCCATTATCTGCTGCCTTTGCGAGAGCAGCGATGATCGGTGAATTGCCGCTTACTCTGTACAGAGTCTGCTTGATGGCAAGAACATCCGGATCAACAGCCGCATTTTCAACAAATCTGACCACATTTTCAAAGGTCTCATAAGGATGATGCATCAGAACATCACCTCTGGAGATCACTTCAAAGATATTGTCATCTCCCGCAAACTCCGGAACCAGCTGAGGCTCTTTATACCTATGTTCTTTCAGGTCATCAAAGCCCTCAAGCTTATACATCTTCATAAGGAATGTCAGATCTAAGGGGCCATCGATATTGTAGATCTCATTATCCTCAACCTTTAGTTCCTCCACTATAAGCTTAAGGAGCTTTTGGTCTATTCCTTTTGCTACTTCAAGCCTTATAGCCTGTCCCCACTGTCTCTTTTTGATCTGCTTCTCAATCTCTTTTAAAAGATCCTCTGCCTCGTCCTCATCAATTGAAAGGTCCGCATTTCTTCCTACTCTGTAGGGAGCACTGGTAAGAACCTCATAGTTAAGGAACAGCTTGGAGACATTCTTCTGAATGACCTGCTCGAGAAAGACAACCTTTCGTACATCGTTTCCTTTTCCGTTTCCGGGAATCTCTATAACTCTTGGAAGAACGTCAGGAACCTGTACCGTAGCAAAGTCCACATCGTCCTTACCCTCCTTCTTTTTCAAAAGAGCTGCAATATTAAGTGTCTTATTCCTGATAAGCGGGAAAGGTCTTGAGGAATCAACCGCCATGGGCGTAAGAACAGGATAAACATATTCGTCAAAATATCTGTCCACATAATCACTGTCCTTTGCCGAAAGCCCATTCGCATCGCAGATCATTATTCCTTTAGCCAAAAGAGCCGGCAGGAGCTTATTATTGTAAATCTCATACTGCTTATCCACGAACTTATGGACATTATCCAGTACTGCGGTCAGCTGCTCCTTAGCAGTCATTCCCGCAATATCCAGCTTTTTGTAATCCGCGTTTATCATATCCTTAAGGGATGCCACGCGGACCATAAAGAACTCATCCAGATTGCTGGCAGATATTGCAAGGAACTTAAGCCTCTCGAAAAGAGGGTTCGAAAGGTCCTCTGCCTCTGAAAGTACCCTTTCATTAAACTGCATCCAACTCAGCTCTCTGTTGATATAATACTTGGAATCTTCAAAATCAATACCATTCTTAATCTTATTTTTTGCCATATTATTCACCTACAGCATCTTCTTTTGCCTGATAACAGGCCTTATACCGTATACGCCTTCAAAGAAGGATGCCCTGTTGTTGAACAGTCCCTTCTCCAGAGTAATATCTGCCCTGGTGTCTACCGTGATAACAAGCTCTTTTCCCTTTATGAAAACCTTGACATCCTTAAACTTCTGCTTGTGAGTCCTGTCAAGGCCATTGGCTACCCTCAGGATTGCCGTAAGCTTGGCGACTCTTAAGTACTCCTCTCTGGAAAGATCCTTGATATAGGAGCTGCTTCCATAATAGTCGAATTCTTCATGATTGTACCTTACAACATTGGCAACAATAAGCCTCTCAAGATGGGAAAGACCTATGATCTCCGTTGACATTATTATGTTGTAGGAACAATCTCCCAGATAAACAACACTGATATATTTGCCGCAGTCGTGAAGTATCGTGGCAATCTGAAGAAGAAGTCTGTCTCTCTGGGATAAGCCATGAAGCTCAAGAGTACTGTCAAAAATAGTAAGGGCCAGCCTCTGCAACGTTTCCCTTCTTGATTTACTTCCCATAAATCTCTTGGAGATGTTCTGAGCACAGGCAATGATATCCTGTTCGAAATCATGGGGTGATTTTATGAAGTTCTTTTTCTCCGCATACTCATAGGCGATTCCGTCGCATAACGTAATTCCCGGCGCCCAGATATTTGTGGCCTGTGTTGCGTCAAGGATACACTTAATCAGAACTCCCGAAACAAAAAGAAGCGGCACATTCTCTTCCGGCATTCCAAGCTTTTTTGCCACGTCTATCTCGCTCATGACGCTTCCCTGCTCGATAAACTTCAGGTACTCGTCTCTTGTGGCATAGCCCATTTTCTCTGAGCCAAGCTTCACTTTCTGAATGACCGGAGAAACATAGTCGTCAATAATTATCAGATTTTCCAGCGTCTTGTCCTTAAGATGCATCTTGGAAAATACAGATAGTTGCGAGTTTACAAGCTCCGACACAAGATCGATGTACTTAAGCCTTGTGGCATGTACTTCTTCCATTGTGGTATGGATCCTCAAAACTCCGGTTTTAAGATTCTGTGTTGCAACCAGAGTATCTTTTTCGAAAAGAGATATCTGTATGCTGCCTCCTCCTATATCCACAATGGCTGTGGGTCTGGCAATTATCTGCTTAAACTGATCGTGCTTAAGAGCGATGGATTTGTAATCAAGAAATCTCTGCTCGGAATTACTAAGAACATCAATATGTATTCCGGTCCGCTGCTCAATGAGGTCCTTTACGATATCAATATCCTTGGTCTCTCTAATTGCACTTGTTCCGTAGGCCTGATAATGCGTTACTCCATAGCCCTTCATGATTTTCTTGAAATCCACCAGGATACGTATCATTTCCTCAACGTGCCTGTTGGAAATAGCACCGGAAGCATAGGTCTCACTTCCTATGTCCATACGATGTCTTACATGGTCCAGTTCCCGAACGCCGTGCTTATTGGATAGTTCGAAAATCTTAAGAGCCATTTCGTATGATCCCACATCAATTGCTGCAAACAATTCTCCCGTCATAGAAAATACCTCACAACACATTGCATTACACAAACCCCCACCTATACAGGCAGGATAAATCAATAGTTGCCAAGGACTTTAAGCATCTTGGCTTCTTCTCTAAGGCCACGAAGGGCATTTTTAACCGCACTGTCGAGGAGGTTACCTTCAAAATCGATAAAGAACCTGTATTCCCAGTCCTTGTCCTCGATAGGTCGTGACTCAATCTTGGTCATATTGAGGTTGTTATAAATAAAATGTGACATGATATGATAAAGTGCTCCTGCTTCGTGGGGAATCTCAAGGCAAAGGCTTATCTTTTTGGAATCCTTAAGGAACACTTTCTGGTTCGTAACAATTATAAATCTCGTGGAATTGGAATCCGCCTGATTGATTCCCTCCTGAATGATATTTAGGCCATAGATTTTTGCAGCTAA
>JAFPVA010000083.1 GCA_017413105.1 Butyrivibrio sp.
CGACTTTATTACTTGACTAAATTGCCATCTGATGCGTTGTCGTCAATCGTCGTACCGCCCGGTACGACTCATTCCTCCGCCTTGCAGAATGACAATTTATCCTGCGTAAAAAGTCGAGTTATTTGATGACAGCAGCACTAGAATGCAGTGTTTTATGTGAATGATTCATGACTTAAATGAATATATGCAGCGATACCTATGAATAAAAGAATTGAAATAATCCGTATTATCAACAACTGCATGATCTGGAGCGTCTGCTATATGACGATCCTTGCCGGAATGGAGTGCCCCCTTGGGAACGCCATGTTTTTTAGCGCCCTTATTCTGGTGGGCTTTGTTCTTATATCAGAGGTTATAGGCTATTTTGTGAAGAACCTTGTGCTGTTCCTGGTGGCGCATATTGCCGCGATGGCGGTCTGCACAAGCCTTGTTCCGAAGGCTTTTCTCTTTTCTAATGCCATGTCGAGGATTTACATTGGTGGGATCTTTGCGGGACATGTGGCGGCGGTAATCGCCGGAATTTTCATGTTTGGTGCCGCTTTAGTGGCAATTTATTCAAGGCTTGATGGAAAGGGCAGGTTTTACCCCGAAATCTATGAGGGATTTCTTTTCATTGTATTGTTTTTGTTCTTCAGGATCACAAGTCACAGGGAAATTGAGGGCATAGTTCTTTTGGCAGAGATTCTGTGGGCTGTGCTCATCATAATCTTTTACAATGCAAGGCAGACTATTGGGGCACTTGTGACTTTCCATGAGCGGGATTTTCTGCCTTCTGAGCAGATCCGCAAAAATAACAGCATTATGCTGAGGATATCTCTTATAATTGCCGGTGTTGTGATGTTTATATGCGCAGCCCTCGATTATGGAAAAGAGATTTTTGATGCTCTTAAAAGAGGAATAATCACCTTTCTTAGATGGCTTTTTTCCCACTTCAACTTTGAAGAGGTGGAGGAGTATGAGGACCCGGTTGCGGATGCGGGCGGCGGTGGCTTTGGAATGCTTCTTCCAGAAAATTATGTGGATGATTCTATCTGGCACAAAATCTGGAATGCTCTGTTCTGGGTAGTTGCCGCTATAGTGACAGTTCTCATAATTTATCTGCTGGTAAAGCTGATACAGCAGTTTTACAAGATATTTAATTCCTCCAGGATAGGCCTTAGGGACAGGCTTTCCAGGGATAAAAAAGAGTTCCTCAATCCTCTGGAGGATGGAAAAGACAATACGTTTTCAGGAAACAAATCCGGACGAATCCCGCTCTTTGAGAGGCTTTCGCCAAGAGGACGCGTAAGGAGGATGTTTGTAAAGCATATCCGCCAGGGACAGGGCTTTTCTGAGATAAGGAACTCCAGTACGCCGCTTGAGATGGAGGTTTTATCCACCGGTGCGAAGACACAGGCCTATGAAATATATGAAAAAGCCAGATATTCTTCGGAGGAGATCTCGGCAGAGGATCTGGAGAAAATGAAGGCGAGTATCGAAAGATAGATATAGCGAAAAAGAATTTGAGAGATAAGATAACTGAGGAGAATTATGATAGAAACAAGTGATAGAGAACAGGCCATAAAGGTGAAATTCACTTTAAAAGAGGCTATGATAGGCGAGCCGGAATTTTACAAGAGGGTCGCAATGGTTGTTTTGCCCATGATCATCCAGAACACCCTTTCAAATGTGGTTGGACTTCTGGACAATATCATGGTCGGGCAGGTGGGCACTTTGTCCATGTCGGCAGTTGCCATTGTGAATCAGATACTTTTTGTCTTTTACCTGTGTATCTGGGGATCCCTTGCCGGTGCGGGAATTTACAGCACCCAGTTTTTTGGAAAAGGAGATATGGAGGGCGTTAGGGCTGCTATCAGATTTAAGCTGATAACAGCGATAACAATACTTACAATTGCTCTTATAATTTTCTTCAGCTTTGGAGAAAACCTTATTTCACTATATATTTCAGCGGATACGGCCCCTGCAGATGCTGCTACAACGCTTGGATATGCCGCTTCATACCTTAGGATTATGATGATCGGCCTTATTCCTTTTAGCTTGACGCAGGTTTATGCCAGCGCTATGCGTGAGTCGGGAAAGACTTCCCTTCCTATGATCGCAGGTATGACAGCAATGGGCGTCAATTTTGTGTTTAATGCACTGCTCATTTTCGGACTTTTGGGCTTCCCCAAGATGGGAGTTCTCGGAGCAGCCATTGCCACAGTGATTTCAAGATTTGTGGAGCTTTCCATTGTGGTTTACGGAGCACATAAACAAGACAGCAGATACAGCTTTTTTGCCGGATTATATGAGAACTTCAGGATACCGGTAAAGCTGATTTTGCCTATGCTGACAAAGACATTGCCGCTTCTTTGCAATGAGTTTTTGTGGAGCCTTGCTCAGGCAACGCTCTTGCAGGCATATTCCATAAGAGGAATTGCAGTTATTGCGGCAATGAACATAAGTGGAACAATTTCCCAGATCTTTAACGAGGTATTCTTATCCCTGGGAAATTCAACGGGAATCATTGTAGGGCAGGAGCTTGGTGCAGACAAGCTTGTGTCTGCCAGAAGGACAGCCTGGAGAATGGCTTCTTTGAGCGTTGCCAGCACAATTGTCATGGGGACTCTTTTATCAATAGCAGCTCCTATTATTCCGCAGGTTTACAACACAGAGCCAGAGATCAGGCAGCTTGCCACCAGATTCATCTGGATTGTAGCTCTCGTTATGCCCATAAATTCCTACGCAAACGTATCCTACTTCACAATGCGTTCCGGCGGCAAAACTACCGTTACCTTCCTTTTTGACAGCTGTTTTGCATGGCTTGTACCTGTACCTGCAGCCTACATCCTCAGCAGATACACACAGCTCCCGGCCCTCAGCGTATTTACCATCGTATCGCTCCTTGAGTTCCTCAAGTGCATCATCGGTTTCACCCTGGTAAAGAGCGGCGTCTGGGTCCGCAACATCGTAAAGGGCTGATTGCCTGCGCTCAGTTACTATTCACGATATATAGAATTTCACCCGCACTCCAGAAAAGGAGCCTTAAGCGACTCGCAATGAGGTGTTTTTCGCCTTGTGAGTGGAGGGATAGTTCATGAGCCGAGAAAGTTCTGCCTGGGATTCCGTTCATGGCTCAACATGTCTGAGTATCCGACGGCCCCTTTTATCCTCGCAATATTTTCACCTGCTCGTCACTGGCAAATGAAACATTTCTTAGATGTTCGCGCACACTTTCTTTTAATGCGCCCTCGTAGAACAAACTTGCAGGGCGGGGCGGACTTATTATAATGAAAATGCCATACAGGTGCGTAGCACCTTAAAAACGAAAAGAGATTTGCTCTCCAAGCTAGCTTGAGAGACAAATCTCTTTTTCGTTTTATGCGCTCGCTTTGCGAGCATGGCATTTTCATAGATCCAATGCTCGTTATCCCGCCCTGCTGCAAACAAGTCCTCCGAGGGCGCGGGAAAGTGTGCTGTGCGAACATCAGAAATGGCATTTGCCATCTAAGACTCGCACAGTAAAAATATCTGCTCGAAAGCGGGCCGAGGATACGAGTTTTGAGCCATGGAATCCCAGAAAGAACTTTCGAGGCCATGAACCCCCGACAGGAGCGGCGAAAAAACCTCTTGCGTGAGCTAGGAGCTTCTTTGCTGGAGCGCGGAGATGATACCTAAACCGTGAAGAGTAACAGCGGGCAATTTTTTCTCTTTTATTTGAGGGGGAAAAATAGTATCATTGAAGTACTATGGATTTATTTGAGTATATGCGAGAAAACAATAAGGAAAAAGAGTCGCCGCTTGCCGCCAGGATGCGTCCCAGGACCCTTGATGAGGTTGTGGGGCAGCAGCATATAATTGCCAGGGACAAGCTTCTTTATCGTGCAATCTCAGCGGATAAGCTAAGTTCGATTATTCTTTACGGACCACCGGGAACAGGAAAGACTACTCTTGCCAAGGTTATTGCAGGGACCACCAAGGCGGAGTTCATGCAGATAAATGCCACTATCGCCGGTAAGAAGGATATGGAGGAAGTGGTTTCAAAGGCCAAGGATAACCTTGGAATGTATGGGAAGAAGACCATTCTTTTCATAGACGAGATACATAGATTCAATAAAGGACAGCAGGACTATCTTCTTCCCTTTGTGGAGGATGGCACGGTGATACTGATAGGTGCCACCACCGAAAATCCTTACTTTGAAGTTAACGGGGCGCTTATTTCCCGCTCCATCATATTTGAATTAAAGCCTTTGACAGCTGATGATATCAAGACACTTTTGAACCGGGCTGTAACTGATAAGGAAAGGGGCATGGGAGCTTACAACGCAGTTCTTGAGCCCGAAGCAGCAGAGTTTTTATCTGACCTTGCAGACGGGGATGCAAGACATGCCTTAAACGCCATAGAACTTGGCATTCTCACCACCCAAAGGAGCGAGGATGGCCTCATCCATATAACAAAAGAGGTGGCGGAGGAGTGCATACAGAAGAAGGTCGCCAGATATGATAAGGATGGTGACAATCATTATGACACTATTTCAGCTTTTATCAAGAGCATGAGAGGCTCAGATCCTGATGCAGCGGTCTATTATCTTGCAAGAATGCTGAATGCGGGGGAGGATCCGAAGTTCATCGTGCGAAGGATGATGGTCTGTGCTTCCGAAGATGTTGGAAATGCAGACCCACAGGCACTTCAGGTAGCTGTAGCAGCTTCTCTTGCAGTGGAGAGGCTCGGCATGCCGGAAGCAAGGATTACTCTTGCCCAGGCTGCAAGTTATATTGCAACTGCACCAAAAAGTAATGCAGCTATATGTGCAATCGATGACGCTATGATGGCAGTCAGGGAGACCGGAAACCTTCCGATTCCTGCTCATCTGCAGGATGCCCACTACAAGTCGGCGGGCAAGCTCGGACATGGGATTGGCTACAAATATGCTCATGACTACCCCAATAACTATGTTGAACAGCAGTATCTGCCCTATGAGCTTAACGGCAAAGAGTTCTACAATCCATCGGGCAACGGGTACGAAGTCAAGATAAAAGAGCACATGAAGCGTCTTAAGGGCAAATAATCAGTAAGAAAATAACTTTCTTTTGAGGGATAGATGAAGAAAAAAGGTAAGATGCGTTCCGGCGCAAGGGCGCGCAGGAACAGAAAGCTTGTTATATTAAGTTCGATAGTAGCTGCAGCTGCTGTTATTTTTGTGCTTGCAATTACCTTGTACGTTATCTTCGGAATGGGTGGACAGGAGGCGGAAGCTGAGCCTGACAGTATTCAGGACGTGGCGATTTTTGAAGCTTCTTTTCCCGAGCAGGATGTGGTCACAGAATACCTCAATAAGAGTATCATCGACCAGATTGTTGGTGCCGGAAAGACCGTTACGGACACTCTGCAAAAGCGTCCCAAGACGGTAGACATGACGGATGAAAACAGGGACACCTTTGTAAGCATAGATAACTGCCTGATAACAGATTCCAAAAAGGTTCAGATAGACTGCTCCAGTGAAGGCATACCCTCCAGTGATGACAAGTATTACTACATTTTCGAAGAGGCAACCTACGAGGACTCAATTCCTGAGGATGCTGAGCCTATAGCGAAAGGCTACAAGGATGAAGCAACTTCTTTTACCGTTTCTTTAAATAAGGGAGAGGCAGATTCAAGGCTCTTTTCCAAGTTCACCGTAGCTGTTAAGCTGGATGGAAAATACGTTTCGGTGAGCCATCCAAAGTACATCACCAACCCGGGGGCCTGCGCTCCTTACAGCTATGGGGGCATGACCCACCATTCCATAAAGGGTATTTTGCCGGATCCTTTAAGGATCAGCGAATTGTCAGAACTTAACCTTAGCTACTGCGCTTACAATATTCCTCTTTCGCATATTTTGACGACTTCCGGAGGAATTTCCTATACTTATGGCGGCGTTACCTATCATTTCAACAAGGGCGTCGTGGAGAATTACGACAATCTTTTCAAAAAGCTCAACAAGATGGGCATCGATATTGCAGCTATTGTCCTCAATGATGCCAGCACCTCGACCTATCCGGAGTTTACGCATCCGGATGCAAGGAAAGGTTCTTCCGCACCCTATTACATGTTTAACGCGGCTACAGACGGCGGAGTTAAGGCTGTTGCGGCTCTTGGAAGCTTCCTTGCAGGCAGATACTCAGGTTCCGGCCATGGCAATGTCAGCATGTGGATTTTTGCCAACGAGGTAAATGCCAGAAAAGAATACAACTACATGTCCTACGTGGACGTTAATACCTATTCTATTGCTTTTACCAGAGCATTCAGAGTATTTTACAATTCAGTCTTAAGTCAGAACAGTGCAGCCAAGGTCTATTTTTCCCTGGACCAGCGCTGGACCCTGAACAGCAGCACTAAGAGCGGAGATTACAATGCCAAGGATGTGCTTGATATCCTTTCGACCTCCATCCGCGAATATGGCAACATAGACTGGGGGCTTGCAGCGCACCCATACTCCTATCCAAACGGCGCAACGGCATTTTGGAAGTCCTCCAAGTACACCACCCATTCCGTAACCACTCCTGTCATTTCCATGGACAATCTTGAAGTTCTTACGGATTACATGCAGCGGGAGGACATGCTGGATACCTCCGGAAATGTCAGGTCCATTATCTTAAGTGAGATGGGCTACTCCTCAACTTCCGGTGAAACCCTGCAGGCTGCAGCTTTTGCTTATGCTTACAGCATCATGGAAAAAAATGGTCATATCGATGCGCTGATGCTTTCAAGGCAGACGGATGCTTCAGATGAGATCAGGGCTCTGGGACTTGCTTTGGGACTGCAGACTACCGGCGGCAAACATAAATATATCTATAATGTCTTTAAATATATTGATACTGATAAGAGAAAAGATGTAATATCTTTTGCATATGATATAGTAGGTAAGGAATTCGATTAGTTTCGAAAATAAGTACGGTGAGGAGAATGTTATGACAAATGCAGAAAAGGCACTGAAGTTGCACGAAGAGTGGCAGGGGAAGCTCTATGTGCAGTCAAAAGCAGAGGTAAAGAGTAAAGAAGATCTGGCACTGGCCTATACCCCCGGGGTTGCAGAGCCCTGCAAGCTTATAGCTGAGGATAAGAGCCTTGCCTATAAATACACCATTAAATCAAATACCATTGCTGTTGTTTCCGACGGTTCAGCAGTTCTTGGCCTTGGAAATATCGGACCCTACGCAGCAATGCCTGTAATGGAGGGAAAAGCGGTTCTTTTCAAAGAGTTTGGCGGAGTAAATGCCTTTCCAATCTGCCTGGATACACAGGATACAGAGGAAATCATCAAAGCCGTTACTTACCTTGCTCCCGGCTTTGGCGGTATCAACCTTGAGGACATTTCAGCTCCAAGATGTTTTGAAATCGAAGAGAGATTAAAAGCCACACTTGATATCCCTGTTTTCCACGATGACCAGCATGGCACAGCAATTGTTGTCCTTGCAGGTATCATCAATGCTTTAAAGGTTGTTGGCAAAAAGATGGAGGACTGCAAGGTTGTGATAAATGGCGCAGGAAGCGCAGGAATTGCAGTTACGAAGCTTCTTTTAAGATATGGTTTTAAGAATGTAACAATGTGCGATAAAGTTGGAATCCTTGCAAAGAACACGGAGGGTCTCAACTGGATGCAGGAGAAGATGATGGATGTCACCAATCCTGAGCAGAAGACAGGAAGCCTTGCAGATGCTCTCAATGGAGCAGATATTTTTGTAGGTGTTTCAGCTCCCGGAATCGTGTCAAAAGAGATGGCGGCATCAATGAACAAGGATGCTATCATGTTCGCTATGGCAAATCCAGTTCCTGAGATCATGCCTGACCTGGCAAAAGAGGCAGGTGTCCGCGTTATCGGAACCGGCAGAAGCGATTTCCCGAATCAGGTAAACAATGTGCTTGTTTTCCCGGGCATCTTCAAAGGAGCCTTAGAGGGCGGCGCTAAGCAGATCACTGAGGACATGAAGCTGGCTGCAGCAAATGCCATCGCATCCCTTATTCCTGATGAGGAGCTTTCCGATGTAAACATTCTTCCGGCTGCTTTCGATCCACGAGTAACAGAAGCTGTAGCATCAGCGGTTAAAAAGTTTATCTGATCAACATTGGATTATGAGATTATTGTCATATTTAATGGAGGATGGCTGTGAGTTCGCAGTATCTTACTTTATATAAGATGATAGTTCTGTACATGCTCTGGCGCTGTGATATGCCCCTTAGCAAGTCTCAGATCTACGATTTTATTTTGGAAAAAGAATATACGACTTTCCTTACTCTTCAGGAGGTGTTCAGCGAACTGGCTTCTTCAGAGCTTGTTTCGGAGAAGACTGTGGGCAACAGAACTTACTTAGAACTTACTCCTGAGGGAGATGAGACTTTGAAGTTCTTTGGAAACAGGATAAATCCTGCGATCAAAGTTGAGATTGATGATTTCTTCAAGCAGAACAGCATGAAGCTCAGAAATGAGGCATCGATCCTGGCCGATTACCAAAAGACGGGAGATAACGAGTACACAACGCATCTTATCGCCAAGGAGAACGGGCAGAACCTGATAGACCTCCGCCTGGTGGTTCCGACGGAAGAGATTGCACAGAACATCTGCGATAAGTGGCATGAGCAGAACGCAGATATCTACCAGTTCCTTATCGAAAAACTAATGTCCTGAGAATAATTCGAATATGCTGTTATTCGGACATGTGGTGGAGTGATGAGTCAAACGAAGGAAAAAGACAACAATTTATATAGAAAATTGTTTATCCAATTGGTCGGTACAAATCTCCTTGTTAACATGGTCCAACCGCTCAATCAGATAATTGATACCATTTTAACAGGAAGAGGCTTGGGAGCCAATGCGCTTGAGGCCTATGCGCTTTTCCTTCCTGTCAATTCCTTTATGATTGCCATGAGCTGTTTGTTTTCCAAAGGAAATCAGATTTCATGCGCTCATCTGATAGGAAGGGGGAAAGCGGAAAGCGCTAAAAGAATGGCGAGTACAGCTTTTGGGGCGGTACTGTTTTTGACTGTGATATTTACCTTTGTATTGGCAGTTTTTTCAAGTCAGATAGCTATGCTGATTGGGGCAAGCCCTGACGTGGAGAATCAGATCAGGGATACGGCAAAATATATAAAATGTTATGCCTTTGGAATTCCGGCGGCGGTTTTTCTGGACGTGCTCATGTGTCTTATGCAGCTCGAGGGTAAAAGAATAATCGTAGTCGTAAGTTCAGTATGCGTTCTCGTTATGAATATTGCCGGAGATCTGGCGAATATCTATATATTCAGGCGAGGAATAATGGGAATGGCCTGCGCTACTGCGGTAGCAAATATTACAGCGTTCTGTGTAATGCTGATCTATTTCTGCAAAAAATCCAAACTGTTTAGTTTCTCACTTCGAGGATTCCATAAAGAGGATCTGATACAAATACTCAAAAATGGTGCACCTGGGCTTAGCTATTACGGAAGCCTTGTTGTGCGTTCAGTCTTTATGAACATTTTGATAATAACAAGGCTCGACAGGTCGGTACTGGTAAGCCTTCTGGTGTTTACTAATTTTGGCATTCTTGTGGATGTGATCATCGGTGGACACTCAGATTCAATTGTGCTTCTGGGCGGAGTTTTGTATGGAGAAAAAGATAAAGAAGAAGCGGAAAGCCTGCTTAAGTTTGCCTGCAAAACCGGAGCGGTAGAAATGGCTCTGATTGCCCTGGCGACTGCAATTTTTTCCAAGCCGATTGCTACTCTTTTTCTCAATGAAAATGACCTTATTTATGTGGCTTTTGCCGCACAGGCTTTGAATTTTGCAGCTCTTTACCTCATCCCTGATATGATAGCCTGCATAGAAAAAAAGTACATTCAGACGATTGGAAATGGCCTTTACACCGGCGTTACAAACGTATTGGCTAATATTTTGTATACATGCGGATCAGCCTGGATTCTGGTCATTTTCATGGGAGAAAAGGGACTTTTCTTATCATATACAGTTTGTTTTGTGATAGCAATGATTTCAAATACAGTTTATATATACTTTTTCTCGGGTAAACGCTTTGACAGTGATCAGGAGAAAATCCTTGCGGCCAGAATCACTGATATTAAGGAGTGTGTGAAAGTTTCTGAAGAAATCTACAGCCACTGCAAATTGCATGGAGTGGATAAAAAGAGGAGCTATCTCATTTCTCTTTTTACAGAAGAGCTTACAAAAAATGTTGTCACATATGGGTTTGACGGAAAGAATGACAACATGATCATGGTAAAGCTTATGGTGTCGGGTGATAGTATTGCTCTGTGCATAAAAGACAACTGCAGATATTTCGATCCGACAAAGTATTATGAGCTGGTTAGAGAGTGTGATGAGAGCATTGATAATGGTAGTGGACTGAAAGGGTTTGGCATCAGGATGATCATGAAGCTGTCAAAAAATGTGACTTATATGAACAGCCTTAGTTTGAATAATTTAAAGATTGAGGTGTAGTTAAAAAAGTATGATATCTTGAATGTTTCATTCAAGAACTCATACATTTAGTGACTCGAAAATTCATAAGTTCCCAAAATATTTGTCAGTGCCGGAACAAGATCCTTTTTACGCGAAATGCCAGGGCTGATAACATAAGAAGTTCCGTCAAATCTTGCCAGATCGCTGTAGGCAGCTTCGATAATTTTTGCAGTTTCTTCGTCAGAAGGCACAAGATAGGTAATGGAGAGGTCATCGTGAAAAACTGAGATCTGCGCAAGGGCAAAATCCATTCCTTTATCTTTTATTGCAGATGGAAGTACTGCTTTCATACGAGTTGCAATTTCTTTTGCGCCGGCTTCATCATACACATTTATGCAACCAATGGCGTAATTAATCCCGTTACATTCGTATTCCTTATAATCACTGTAAAAGATTTCTTCATCAGTCATACCATCGTATGAAAGGGATGCTTTAAATATTTCCCTGTAAAAGGCATCTGTATCGGAAACACCTGCTATTTTACTCAGAGCTTTCAGTGCTTCGCGGTCTGCAGTAGTTGTAGAAGAAGACAGCAGGTTATTTGTATCGGAAAGGATCGAGCCCAGCATGACCATTGCAATCTGCTGATCCGGCTTTAGCCCGTAATTGCGGTAGCGGATCCAGATAATTGTGGCAGTTGATCCCAAAGGTCTTGCATCATAAACTAATGGGTTTCCGGTAGTTATCGTTCCATCGCCGTGATGATCGATAATACTCACAATATATGCATTTTTAAGGCCATCCGCTGACTGAGAATAAGAACTGTGGTCTATCAAAATCATGTTACAGCCGGATGCATCTTCTAACAGTCCGGGGACAGCTACTCCTGCGGAATCCAGAATATACCCGGTTTCCTTGTTGATATTTCCAAGCACGACGGGACGGGCATCATAACCAAGCTTTTGAAGTAAAGCAGCATAGGCAATAGAACTCCCTACGGTATCGGAATCCGGGCTTTTGTGACCTGTCACGTATATAGGGCCTTCAATACTTTCCAGGTTTTCCAATTCACTGAGATTTATTTTTATATTGAGCTCGCGCTCTGAGTTAAAATCGGACATAGCAATGCTTCTACCAAGGAAAAAGCATACTGTTCCAATGATAGCGAAGGCTAAAGTAAGAGCTATGAGGAGCATTATTTTTTTCTTATTCATAGTGAGACGCTCCGTGAACTAATTATCGATATACAATATTATAATGTATGTTAGATGATATAAAAAGGACAATGAGAAACTTTGGAGGAGAAGAACAAAAATAAAAAAAAAAAAGAGGAAACTGAACGCTTCCTCTTTGCTGATAAAGCTGCTGACGAGAATCGAACTCGTGACCTCCGCACTACCAATGCGACGCACTACCGACTGTGCTACAACAGCTTGTACTCTTTCGAGTCACGAAGAATATTATAGCAGTACCGTGACGTACTTGTCAACTAATGAATTGAAATCATCTTATAGATGTCTTTTACCAGAGGGCAAAAGACAAGGTCGAAAAATAATAATCCCCATGTCAAAAAATGAGAATTAAAACGGGTTGTAATTAAATATTCAGGGTTATAGAATCAAAATATGCCACTCAAAAATCATGTGCTTATTGAGTCTTTTCTATTTACAGAATGATGATTTGACACAAATGGATTCAGGGGCAAACAATTGCATTTTATAATGCGCGGGGTGAATTATGAAAAAGAATATCAAAGGATGGCGTTATCCCAGAACAAGGCTTCAGTGGCTTTGGGATAACATGGAGGGTTGCAGGCTCCTTTATGTCTGCGCGATGATAGGCACAGTTGTCTACAATATGTTGCAGCTGACAGTGCCTTTTTTTTCTGGGAAAATTGTAGACAATTTCCTCACAGGAGCTGATGCCAGACAGAATCTGGCTGAGCACACTGACCAGTTCTACAAGCTTCTTATTCTTATGGTAGGACTGACTATTTTCAGATGTATCATTGTGTATGCGGACTGTTTAGCCTATGAGCATGTGTCTCAGCATGTTCTTTTCAAGGTAAGGAATTTCCTCTTTGACAAGATACAGAGGCAGGACATGAAGTTTTATGGAACTTACAGAACCGGAGACCTGATGACCAGAGTTACCGGAGACTTGGACGCTGTAAGGCACATGGTTGCCTGGGTTGTCAGAATGGTTGTGGAGGCATTTTCTCTTGTTACGGCAACAGCAATCTATTTTATTATTATGGACTGGCAGCTGGCTTTTAGCCTTCTGATCGTTGCTCCCCTTATTTTCCTCATAATCTATGTGTTTAAGCTTCTTGTAGCTCCTATGCATGCGCTTCTTCGTGAGAAACTGGCGTATATGAACACCGTTGCTCAGGAGAATATCGCAGGAAACAGGGTAGTTAAGGCATTTGCCAGAGAAGAATACGAGATAGAAAAATTTGATGACTGCAACAGCGACTATCGCGACACCAACAAGAAGACCGCCAAGGTGTGGCTGAGATTCTATCCGATAGTTGAAACTCTTGCAAACATGCTGGCAGTAATCCTTCTTTTGGCAGGAGGTCTTTTTCTCATATCCGGAAGACTTTCAATGGGAGAATATGTGGCATTTTCAGGACTTATCTGGGCTATTACAAACCCTATGAGACAGCTGGGAAACGTTATGAACGAATTCCAGAGATTCTCTGCTGCTTCTGCGAAGGTCATGGAGATCTATTACTCACAGCCTGAGATTGTGGATGCTCCTGATGCTGTGGATAAGCCGGACAGATTTGAGGGAGAGGTTGAGTTCAGGAATGTCTCCTTCCGCTACGCTGATGCCAAGCTTCCTGTACTTGAGCATATTTCTTTTACCGCAAAACCGGGACAGACTATCGCCATCATGGGCGAGACCGGCTGCGGAAAAACATCCCTCATTCACCTTATTCCCAGGTTTTATGAGCCATCAGAGGGCGAGGTTCTCGTGGATGGAGTTAATGTCAATAAGTTAAAGCTTAGCCAGCTCCGCAAAAATATTGGTCTGGCTACTCAGGATGTACTTCTTTACTCTGATACAATCGATGGAAACATTGCCTACGGCGACAGCAATATTTCCAAGGAAGAGGTGGTACGTTTTGCCAAGTATTCTGCTGCTTCGGATTTCATCGCAAAGATGCCTGAGGGGTACGAAACAATAGTCGGAGAAAGAGGTGTAGGCCTCTCCGGTGGCCAGAAGCAGAGGATTTCACTTGCAAGAGCCCTTGCGGTAAGACCATCTATCCTTATCCTTGATGATACAACCTCGGCAGTTGACCTTGAGACGGAAAAAGTGATTCAGGAGAGCCTGCGGCACCTGGATTTCCCATGCACCAAGATCATCATCGCCCAGAGAATTTCCACCACCAAGGATGCGGATCAGATTCTCATCATGCAGCACGGCGAGATAACAGAGCGTGGAACCCACGAGGAACTCATCAAGCAGGGTGGATACTACGCTGAACTGGTGAAACTCCAGGCCGGTGCGTGATGTAATTGGGGGCTACATTAACTCCAGATAAATTGAGAAACAAAAAAGTTCCGAATACCGGTCACGGTCTGATGATTGTGTCCAAGGAGGTTAATATAAATGGCAAGAAGAAATACATATAAAGAAGATGAGATTCTTGAAGAGCCCTTTGACCTGCGTCATCTATTAAGGGCCTGGGTTTATATAAGAAAACATGCAGGAAAGATGGTCCTTGCACTGATCCTTTCAGCTATGGGCGGCGCAGCAGCCCTGGTGAGTCCTATGATCGTGCAGAAAGCCCTGGACATAGCGATACCAAACGGCGATGTTCCCATGCTGTATCGCCTTGTTATCTATGCATCCTGTTTTTACATTATCAGTGTGCTTTTTACAACGATCCGGTCACACATCATGATAAATGTCAGCCAGAATATCATTTATCAGATAAGGTCAGATCTTTTTGAGCACCTGCAGAAGCTCCCTTTTCAGTATTACGATGACAGACCTCAGGGAAAAATCCTTGTAAGAGTTGTCAATTACGTCAACTCCGTATCGGATATGCTAAGTAACGGACTTATCAACGTAATCCTTGAGATCATCAACCTTGTTTTTATCGTGGTATTCATGTTTGCTGTGGATGTGAGCCTCAGCCTTGTGGTTCTGGCTGGCGTTCCTTTCCTCATGATCTTCATGTTCTGGATAAAGAACAAGCAGAGAAAGGCTTGGCAGGCGGTTTCCAACAAGAACTCCAACTTAAACGCCTATCTTCAGGAGAATATTGTAGGCGCCAGGATCACACAGATTTTTGCAAGAGAGGATGAGAATGCGGAAATTTTCAAAACTCTTTCCGGAAATTGCAGAAAGACCTGGATGACTGCTGTTGGATATTCGACTCTTGTCTGGCCCGGAATTGACACGATTTCTGTTTTGGTTAGGGCTGCGATCTTCCTCTTTGGCCTCATCATTTTTTCCAACGGACATGAGACCCTGGGTACCATCGTTGCGATTTCCAGCTACGCATCCAGATTCTGGCAGCCTATCATGAACCTTGGTAATATTTTTAACGGCTTTATCAACAACATGGCTTATCTTGAGAGAATCTTTGAAACCATGGACGAGCCGGTTACTGTTGACGATGAGCCGGATGCGACAGAACTTAAGAAGGTTGTGGGAGAAGTCACTTTTGAGAATGTTTCTTTTTCCTATGAGAAGGGAAAAGAGATCCTTCACAACGTATCTTTCAGCGTAAAGCCCGGAGAGAGCGTTGCCCTGGTAGGCCCGACAGGCGCAGGAAAGAGCACTATAGTGAGCCTTATATCAAGGTTCTACAACGTGGACAGCGGCCGTATCCTTATCGATGGCCAGGATATTTCGAAGGTCACACTTAAGTCACTCAGGTCCCAGATGGGAATCATGCTTCAGGACAGCTTTATCTTTTCCGGTACGATTGAAGACAACATCAGATATGGCAAGCTTGACGCCACAGAAGCAGAGATAAGAAGGGCCAGCAAGACAGTCTGCGCCCATGCTTTTATCAAGGGAATGCGTGACGGCTATCGCACCGAGGTAAAAGAGCGCGGCGCACTGCTTTCCCAGGGACAAAAGCAGCTGATTTCCTTTGCGAGGACTCTTTTGTCTGATCCCGCAATCCTGGTCCTTGACGAAGCGACTTCGAGTATCGATGTCCAGACGGAAAAAGCTCTGCAGCAGGGCCTGGATGCCATGCTGGCAGGACGAACCAGTTTTATCATAGCCCACAGACTTTCTACCATAACAAGGTGCGACAAGATCATGTATATAAGTGATGGCGGCATCACTGAGTGCGGAAGCCACGCAGAGCTTATGGCAAAGAAGGGCGATTACTACCACCTCTACACTGCACAGATGGAGGGGCTGGAGGTAGGCTGAACTTTTGGCTGAATTAAATACTCGATATAATGCGGATACCTTCATCACCCGGAATAGTCGGGAGGCGGGGGTATCTTTTTTCACCGGTAAAACAAATTCAGCTTCAAGGGATAAGCCCTGTGATGGTTCCAGATTTTCATAATTTGAAGATATGTGATATTATATAAAATGACGTATTAAACGCAACCGCGGAAAATTGGGTTGGGTGATACATTTTTTGACAGAGATTTAAGAATCTATTAGGAACAGGAGCATAGAATATGTGCGGAATAGTAGGATATATAGGACATAAACAGGCGGCTCCCATCTTGCTGGACGGCTTGTCCAAGCTTGAGTACAGGGGATATGACTCAGCTGGACTTGCTGTTAGAGATGGAAAAAAGGACACAGTCGTAGTAAAGGCTGTGGGCAAGCTTGTTAACCTTGCAAATAAGACAAATGATGGCAACGCCATCGCAGGAAACTGCGGAATCGGACACACAAGATGGGCAACTCACGGAGCACCAACCGAAGTCAATGCACATCCTCATGTAAGCGGAAGCTATGAGCACTCAGGACATGGAAACGTGGATTCTGAGGTTGTTGGTGTACACAACGGTATCATCGAGAATTTCCAGGAGATGAAGGCCAAGCTTATCCGCCATGACTACACTTTTTACTCAGATACTGATACAGAAGTACTTATAAAGCTTGTTGATTATTATTACAAGAAGTACAAGGTGGGACCAATTGATGCTATTGCCAAGACATTGGTGAGAGTACGTGGTTCTTTTGCCCTGGAAGTAATGTTCAAG
This sequence comes from Butyrivibrio sp., assembly GCA_017413105.1. Lineage (GTDB taxonomy): Bacteria > Bacillota > Clostridia > Lachnospirales > Lachnospiraceae > Butyrivibrio. Next base: position 16,613 of record JAFPVA010000083.1, read on the forward strand.
GACTACCCGGGCGAGATTTACGTTGCAAGAAAAGATTCCCCTATGATAATCGGTGTCAACGGTGAGGATTCTTATATCGCATCTGATGTTCCGGCCATTCTCAAGTATACAAGAGATGTTTACTACATCGACAACATGGAGATGGCAAGGATCACAGCGGGCAACGTTACTTTCTTTAACCTTGACGGCGATGAGATTGAAAAAGAGCTTACGACTGTTACTTTCTCTGCAGAAGCAGCAGAAAAGGGCGGCTTTGAGCACTTCATGATGAAGGAGATCCACGAGCAGCCCAAGGTCGTTTCAGATACCATCAACAAGTACATCAAGGGTAACAAGATTGATTTTTCTGAGGTTGGTCTTACAGATGAGGATATAAAGGGCTTTAACCAGATCTACATCGTAGCCTGCGGTTCCGCATGGCATGTGGGAATGGAAGCTCAGTACGTACTTGAGGAGTTCACGGATGTGAATGTCAGATGCGAGCTTGCTTCTGAGTTCAGATACAGAAAGCTTAAGCTTGATCCAAAGGCTCTTGTCATCGTTATTTCCCAGTCCGGAGAGACTGCTGACTCTTTGGCAGCACTTCGTATGGCAAAAGAGAAGGGCATAAAGACCATGGCTATCGTAAACGTGGTAGGCTCTTCAATCGCCAGGGAAGCTGACTATGTAATGTACACGCTTGCGGGACCTGAGATATCAGTTGCTACAACAAAGGCTTACAGCTGCCAGCTTATCTGCGGATATCTCCTTGCCCTTAAGTTTGCTGAGGTTAGGGAGACTCTGGATGCTGTTGGCAAGATGGAATATTTCCTTGATGAGATTAAGAGCATTCCTGAGAAGATTTCAAGAATTCTCGAGGAAAAAGAGCGCCTGCAGTGGTTTTCTGCTAAATACGCAAATGCTCAGGACATCTTCTTTATAGGAAGAGGAATTGACTATGCGATTTCTCTTGAGGGAAGCCTTAAGATGAAGGAGATCAGCTACATTCACTCTGAGGCTTATGCTGCCGGCGAGCTTAAACATGGCACTATCTCTCTTATTGAGAACGGCACTCTTGTTATCGGAGTACTGACACAGTCAGAGCTTTACGAGAAGACTATTTCCAACATGGTTGAGTGTAAGAGCCGCGGCGCTTTCCTTATGGGCCTTACAACCTACGGCAGATATAACGTTGAGGATCAGTGTAACTTCACTGTATACGTTCCAAAGGTTGACGAGCATTTCGTAGGGAGCCTTGCGATCATTCCGCTTCAGCTTCTTGGCTATTACACCAGCGTTGCAAAGGGCCTTGATGTAGATAAGCCAAGGAACCTTGCAAAGAGCGTTACTGTGGAGTAAGTCGGGAAAGCTTGATTAGTGATTATGAGACTTGCTGGCATCATGTTTGACATATTGTTACAATTATTGTAAAATCTGTGGAGTTGTTTTGAAAACAACTAGTAAATATATGTATTTGCAAGCTACAGCTTGCGTACACCAACGCACAAAGAGCCGTAAGTGGTTCTTTGTTCAATGATGAGATACAGTATGAACAGACATAAAGAAAAAAAGAGAAATTTCATAATACTTGTTTCATTCGCTGCCATTTTTTCCCTGATACTTATGGTGGGACTTGTCCAGGATGAGAGCACTGAGATAGTGTCTGCAGCTGAATTTGAGAGTACTACTATTGATCTTCATGCCTTTGAAGTAGCGGCAAACAGGGCAGCAGGATTTGACGTTGAGGATTCTTCGGATAATGCTGAGCTGATGGCTGCTTTGGGCGAATTCTCTGAGGATGAGCAGTCATCTGAGGGCGATGCTGAAGAGATGGCACTTATTGATGAAATGGACGTCAGTTCTTCAGAGGGTGACCTTGCTGCAGCATACAATGTCACAGAGTATGAGTATCCAGTTTCCATGTATTCAAGCGATACAGTAAATGTCAGATGCGGAGCCGGTACCGAGTATCAGAAGGTCGGTAAGGTTGCCTGGGGCACTCAGGTAGAGGTTTTGGGAGTGACAGACAACGGCTGGTACGAAGTTTCTTTTAACGATCAGAAAGCCTTTATCAGAGGAGATTATATAGTGGCTGAGATGCCAGGTATTCCTTATCTTTTTGTTGGAGATTCCAGAACAGTCCAGCTTCAGATGGCTGTAGGCTCAACTGATAAGGCTTATATTGCCAAGGTTGGCGAGGGTTACAACTATTTCAGAGATGTGGCTCTTCCGGCTATTCCTAAGTATGCAGGTCAGGGCACAACCATGATCATCAATTTTGGTGTAAATGACCTCAGCAATGCCAAGAAGTATGTGAAGCTCGTTAATTCCAATATCGAAGCCTGGACCAATGCAGGCATTACCGTTTATTATTCTGCTGTTACGCCTGTTGGCGCAGGAGCAACCGTTTCAAATGCTCAGATTGAGGCCTTTAACGCTACTTTACAGGAAGGTCTGGATGAGAGAGTAAAGTGGATAGACAGCTACACGTATCTTTTGCAGACAGGTTTTTCCAGCTCAGATGGTCTTCACTACAGCAAGGATACCTACAGAAATCTTTATTCATACTATGTAGGTGTCGTAAATCAGCAGGGACAGTAAAACTGCTATTTCTTAATATGATTACATTATATATGCAGTCACTCACAAGGTGATTGCATAAAATTTTTTATAAAAACTCTTTAGGAGATGTGTTGTTTATGAATATTGTTCTTCTCTCAGGTGGCTCAGGAAAGCGCTTGTGGCCACTTTCTAATGATATCAGATCAAAACAGTTCATCAAGATTTTCAAAAAAGAGGATGGCACCTATGAATCAATGGTTCAGAGGGTATATCGCCAGATCAAGAAGATTGATAAGGATGCCAATGTGACCATTGCGACCAGCAAGACTCAGGTGTCTTCCATTCACAATCAGCTTGGCGAAGAAGTGGGTATTTCCATCGAGCCCTGCAGACGCGATACTTTTCCGGCTATTGCGCTGGCTACAGCGTATCTTGTGGATGTGCAGGGTATCAGTCCTGAGGAATCCGTTGTTGTTTGCCCTGTAGACCCTTACGTTGATGATGACTATTTTGAGGCTCTGAAAGCTCTTTCTGATCAGGCTGACAAGGGCGAGGCCAATCTTGTACTTATGGGAATCGAGCCTACTTATCCTTCAGAGAAGTACGGATATATCGTTCCTGCGACGAAGGACAGCGTAAGCGTTGTTTCTGCCTTCAAGGAGAAGCCAACTGTAGATGTGGCAAAAGATTATATCAGCCAGGGTGCGCTATGGAACGGCGGTGTTTTTGCTTATAAGCTGAAATATGTTTTAGATATTGCACACAAGCTCATTGATTTTAAGGACTATAAGGATCTTTTTGATAAATATGAGACTCTTACCAAGATTTCTTTTGACTATGCAGTAGTAGAAAAAGAGGATAAGATCCAGGTAATGCGCTTCAACGGCCAGTGGAAGGATCTTGGAACCTGGAATACTCTTACAGAGGCCATGGAAGAGAATGTTGTTGGAAAAGGCGTTCTTAACGATACCTGTAAGGGTGTTCACATCGTAAACGAAATGGATGTGCCGGTTCTTGCCATGGGACTTACTGACGTGGTAATCTCTGCATCTCCTGAGGGAATCCTTGTTTCCGACAAGGAGCAGAGCTCCTACATTAAGCCCTACGTAGACAACTTTGTTCAGCAGATAATGTTTGCAGAGAAATCCTGGGGCAATTTCAAAGTTGTTGATGTTGAGTCAGGCAGTATGACCATCAAGGTTACGCTCAATGCAGGACATTCAATGAACTACCACAGCCACAACCATAGGGATGAGGTCTGGGTTGTAATTTCCGGAAAAGGAAAGGCTGTAACTGACGGCGATGAGAGAAATGTGACCGTGGGTGATGTGATAAGCATGAAAGCCGGCTGCAAGCACACAATCTATGCTGACACCGAGCTTAAGCTTATTGAGGTGCAGATTGGCGAAGCCATTTCTGTACAGGATAAGACGAAGTACGAACTGTAAAATATGGAATTAGAAAGGAAGCTCTTTTGAGGGCTTCTTTTTTAGTGGTGGAACGAGGGTGGAACGAGGGGACGGTTCTTGCGTTCCACCAAGGATGGAAAAGGCTTGTGGAACGAGGGGGCTGTCCCCTCGTTCCATCTCCTCCCACCACGTATTATTACTTGATGAAGCGTTTTATAAGTTTATTCCAGACTAAATGCAGGCAATATGAAAGTATAATAGTTAGTACGAATGAAACAATCAGAAGCAGATAATTGCTGCCTATGAACGTATTTAGCAGATTAAATAATGGCTGGTGCAGCAGGAAAATCTCGAAACTGATTTCTCCTATAAAGTTTAGAGACTTGCATTCAAAGTTAAATTCATAGTTGAACGTTAACACAAAAACACATGTAAAAATTGATAATAGGGCAAATTTTACAGGAACAATAGGTTCCATGGTCGCAAGATGGTATCCGCAGAAAATGAAAATAGGAATAGAGATAATCATGAGTGATCTTCGCCATTTTGGATTTTCTAAGAAGGATATCACTTTATTTTTATGTAATGCGAAAAATGCGCCGTAGCTATATGGGATTATTCTGTCATACCACCAGGAATCATATTTTTTAATGAATAATAAGAGGATGATATAAAACATATTCATCAGGAAAATAAATTTTAGCCTGTGTTGTGGCTTTAAGAACTTGTAAGCAATCCAGCTGGCAATATACAAGAAAATAAGGCCGACCGTAAAATTGTCATTTGTAATGTTTATCAATATAAATGGAAAATACAGCCTTAAAGCACGGTTTGGCAAAAAAGAATTGTAGTCTGAAGGAGCAGTTTTTTCCAGTTTAAGGATGGTGGTATATCCTGCGATAAAAAAGAAAATATCAACGGCTGCAGGTCCAATTGCATTAAAGAAGGAAAAGAATCTATGGTACTCTGTAAATTGGGCAAAATGGTGTATGAAAACAAGGAGAATGCACACTCCCTTCAAAACAGTAGTTTGAGTTTTGCCAAAAAATCCTTCGTGAGTGCGGTTTAGACTTATTTTCATATTATGCTCTCTTTCTGCTCGGTGGAACCAGGGGACAGACCCCACGTTCCACCAAAAAATGGAACGGGGGGTCTGTCCCCTCGTTCCATATCTTTTGTTTCGAAATATTTAACCCTTTACGGCACCTTCGATCATACCTTCCATGATCTGCTTCTGAGCGATGAGGAAGATTACGATCATAGGAATGATAGCAAGGAGAGCAGCGGGAAGGATTCTGTCCCAGCTCTTTACATAAGATCCTACGAATTTCTGAATAGCGATTGGAATAGTCATTACCTTACCGTTCTGGCCAAGCATCATGGATGGCAGAAGGTAGTCGTTCCAGATCCACATACCATTAAGGATGGTAACTGTTGTGATAACAGGTGTTAAAAGAGGGAAGATGATCTGGAAGAAGGTCTGCTCCGGTGTGCATCCGTCAATTGAAGCAGCTTCTTCAAGAGTATAAGGAATTCCCTTTATAAATCCGTTTAAGATGAATACCGTCATAGCACCGCCGAATCCCAGGTATGCAAATACCAGTCCTGAAACTGACTGAAGCATTGAGATTCCAATGAATTTTCCTACATCACGGAAGGTAGAAATAAGTGGAAGCATTACTACCTGGAAAGGAATGATCATTGATGCGATGAAAGTAAAGTAAATAACTGTTGACCATACTGTCTTGTTACGGCAGATAACCCACGCAGCCATTGCTCCGAATACAGAAAGCATAACAAGAGACAGGATAGTGATAAGTGCTGATGATCCGAAGGACTTCCAGAAGAGGAAGTTTGGATCGTTAATTACTGCTTTGATGTTTGTCATCAGCTGAGCAAAACTTGCGCCTGCAAGGCTTACAGGATTGGAAGTGATGTCAGCAGTTTCTTTTCCTGAATTGATCAGAAGGAGAATGAATGGGAATAATACATAGGCTGCGATAATTACAGCAATTATGAGCCTTACAACAATGGTAGAAGATTTCTCTTTTGTATGCATTAGAGTTCCACCTCCTTCTTATTTGAAATACGTACCTGAATGATAGAAACAATAGCAAGGATAATGAAGAACAATACGGCTTTTGCCTGTCCAAGAGCGTAATCATTGTTGATAACAGCTGTGGTATAGATGTTCAGAGCGAGCATTTCTGTACCGTTTGCGATGTACTCGCCAAGGAACTGTACTGAGCCTTTACCATTTGTCAAAGCCAGGTTTACATCGAACTGCTTAAATGCAGATGTAAGTGTAAGGAAGGTACAGATTGTGATTGTAGGAGCGATCATAGGGAGCTTAATGTTGAAAAGAGTCTGAGTAGGGCTTGCTCCGTCGATTGCTGAAGCCTCTAGTACATCGCCCGGAATTGTGTTAAGTCCTGTGATGTAGATGAGCATTATATAACCTGCGTACTGCCAAATATATACGATGATGACTGCGATAAATGCGGTCTTTGTATCCGAAAGCATTGAATAAGTACCGGTAAACTTGGTAACAACATTACTGAAAATGAACTGCCAGATGTAACCAAGAACAATTCCACCGATAAGGTTTGGAAGGAAGTAAGCGGCTCTGAAGAACCCTAATCCCTTGATTCTTGATGTGCAAAGAAGCGCTAAAAGGAAAGCAACAAGGTTAACAAGAATCATATTAAATACAACAAATAAAAATGTAAGAAGAATTGACCAGAGGAAAGACTTCTGGGTAAACATTTTTGCATAGTTTGCGAAACCTACAAAGCCTGTAAGTTTGATTCCGTTCCAGTCTGTAAATGAATAACCGATACCAAGGACAAGAGGTATTATTACGGTTACTGCGAAAGCGAACAGCAGCGGGAACAGGAAAATAATGTTGATGATAGCTCTGTGATATTTAAGTGTTGGGAAAAGATAAAGACCAACAAAAAACAGGATAACGCCACACACGAACATTATGCCTCTACCTAAAATGATAGGTGTGGGTTTTCCGCCTAAGTTAATAGTAGCCAAGATAAGGTCGCCCGCCTTGGTGATTGATAAAGCAAGCCCGGCGATCGCTAGTACAAGTCCCAGAATTAGGCAGGCAAAGGATGCAATTTTCCGGCCGGCAGAAAATGTACTCATAAAAACTCTCCCCCTTTCGTAAGGTGAAAAACAATAGATACCAACAAAATGTAAAACAGGCAGGGCATCATGCATGCCCTGCCTGCATGTGTCTATTACTGAGCGTAATAGCTTGCAATTACCTGTGCCATAGTAGAAACAAATCCATCAGCATCAAGCTTGCCCTTTGCATAGTCTGCAAATACGTTACATGTCTGATTCTGAAGACCGTCCTTCTTGAGCATTGTGTGCCATCCTGAGTAGTTACCAGCTGTGATATAGCTGTTCATGCTCTTGTAGAATGGGTTAACTGCTTCATACTGGCAATCATCGAATGGAGATACAAGACCAGCATCGTTTACAAGGATGTTCTGAGCTGAATCGCCTGCGCACCAGTTGAAGAATGCCTTAGCACCATCAACATTACCATTAGCATAAGCTACCCAGTATGAAGGTGGTCCAGCGATGATTGTGTTGATTC
>JAFPVA010000084.1 GCA_017413105.1 Butyrivibrio sp.
CTTGGATATAAAATCCAAGAATGTATCAACCAAGCCATTTGAAGGCGACTAACGTCGCAGGGCTTGGTTGACTCTTGAATCATGTTCTCACGAAACCCGCAGCAAGTGCGGATTTCTGTAATTTCATCTAAGAACTCATACATTCTTGGATATAAAATCCAAGAATGTATCAACCAAGCTATTTGAAGGCGACTAACGTCGCAGGGCTTGGTTGACTCTTGAATCATGTTCTCACGAAACCCGCAGCAAGTGCGGATTTCTGTAATTTTATCCAAGAACTCATAGTCTTACGCCTGCGCTTCTTTTCGTCTGAAGAATCTGAATGCATAGCAGGCACCTACGGTAACTCCTACCACCACAAGAGCTCCTACGATTCCTGAAAAGCTGGTGCCAACAGCAGACTCGCTGTTCTTGAATGCATAATCAGGCAAAAGAGATGTTGTCTCCTGAATGCCTGCAGCAGTATCATAAGCTCCGCCTTCAGCCTCAAGCTCTGTTGTGCCGGCAACCTGCTCCATGGACCACTCAAGTCCATCCGGGAAAGCAGATGCAAAAAGTGAAATTGCTCCGCCGCAGATAGCTGCAGCTACAGCAATTGCAATGATTGTACTCTTGAAGGAAAGTTTTCCCTCTTTTGCCTTCTCTCCTTCGCCAATGCCCCAGAGAAGTTCAGGTCTTGCCTCGTATACAAAAACAAGAACAGCTGCGGTAATAAGGCCTTCAACGAATCCGATAGCCAGATGGATTGGCTGCATTGTTGCCATAAATACTGAGAAAGGAAGCTCTGTAATACCGGAAATAAGTGTCTCAAGTGTTACCGAGAAAGCTCCCATCTGAAGTGTAAGCACGCATCCAAGAATTGAAGCAATTATTATCTTTGCCCTGCTTGCTCCCTTTTTCATGATCGGGCGCCATATCAGCAGTGCCCCCACAAAGCACCCGTAAAATGCCATATTCCAAACATTGCAGCCAAGGGCCAGCAAGCCTCCGTCAGCAAACAACAGACATTGTACTAAAAGAACTCCTATCATTGTAAGGAATCCGGCATAAGGTCCAAGCATTGCGGAAAGCATCATTCCACCGCAAAGATGTCCTGAAGAACCGGTCCCGGGAATTGTGAAGTTGAGCATCTGAGTTGCGAAAACAAAAGCTCCCATTACACCCATTACAGGGATTTTCTTAGGATCGTTTTCCTCTCTGACTTTTTTTACAGAAACTGAAGCAGCTCCTGTAGATAAAACATACATTGTTCCGGCTACTGCCGGTGCCACAAGGGCGTCCGCCATGTGCATAGTGCAATCTCCTCCTTGGGATAATGATCGTAGTACTTTTCTAAAGTATCGCAGTAATGAACTGCTCCTACAAGCCCCCCAGGGGGATAAAACTGGCAGATATTATCGCATTAAGCATCACTTTATCAGGCAACACTCACTTGCGGGTGAACTACATCATTTTTTCTTCTCGAACAATTCTTTTATTGCCACATCGAAGGGAGCTCTCAGCACTCCGTACTCCGTAACGATTCCGGTAATCAGGTCATTGTCGGTAACATCAAAAGCCGGATTGTAGACCTTAACACCCTCAGGTGCCATGCGCTCTTTATACCACATCTCGGTCACTTCCTCAGGCTTTCTCTGCTCGATGTTGATGTCACTTCCTGTGGCAGTTCTTATATCGATTGTTGAAGTGGGTGCACATACATAGAAAGGAATGTTATATCTTTTAGCAACTGTTGCCACAACGCTGGTTCCAATCTTGTTGGCAGCATCACCGTTTGCGGCAACCCTGTCACAGCCTACAAATATTGCATTTATCGCGCCGGACTTCATAAGTGACCCGGACATATTGTCACAGAGAAGGGTTGTGTCAATTCCGGCAGAATGAAGCTCGTAGGCGGTAAGCCTTGCTCCCTGTAAAAGAGGTCTCGTCTCATCACAATAAACTTTTATCTTATAACCCTTTTCGTGAGCAAGATACATAGGCGAAGTAGCGGTTCCGTACTTGCAGGTAGCAAGCTGCCCTGCGTTGCAGTGGGTAAGGATTCCGTCTCCGTCCTTTATTAGCTCCAGGCCATATTCTCCAATTTTTCTGCAGACATCGATGTCTTCAGCCTTGATGCGCTCCGATTCCTCCCTGAGTTCTTTTATAAGAGCATCTCTTGCAGCGTCAAAGCTTGATTCTCCATCCTTTTTCAAGTTCTCGTCATAATACTTTTTTATATGACTCTCCATCCTGTTAAGAGCCCAGGAGAGATTAACTGCTGTAGGTCTTGAGGAATTTAGATAGTCACTCTTTTCCTTAAGTTCCTTCATGAACTCATCATAGCTAGCTGCTGTTGAATGCTTCATCAAAAGATAAAGCCCAAATCCGGCAGTCACTCCGATAGCCGGTGCGCCTCTGACCTGCAAAAGATATATTGCATCCCAGATCTCTTTTCCCGTATGAAGGCTTATTATCTCCGTCCTTCCCGGGAGAAGTGTCTGGTCAATTATCTCTATGGCATCCTCTTTATCATTTAGAGCCACGGTCTCATAATCCAGTATACTTTTCATTTAAAATACTCCTTTTCACCAGGTAAATTCATAGCTTCCTCCAGAAAGTTCTTTTACCTCACCGTTTGGAAGGGTCAGGGTACAGGTACTGTCTGTTGGAATAGTGCATAACAGCCTTCTTGTTTCGGTATTCCAGTCAACGCTTATCTTGCCCTGTCGGCTGTTATATAAGCCCGCTGCATGAGTTATTCCGCAGGCACTCGGGGAGATAAAAAAGTGTTTATAACCCGGGGCATTCTCATCAGGAGTAATGCCCAGTATGTTTGTGTATAAAAGTGAGCAGACAGATGAATATGCGGCATGGTTCAAAGAACCGGTAACTCTGTATTTGCCCTGCTCAAGAGGCTCCCCATTTTCATCTGTATCTTTAAAGGCCCGCAGCTCCTCAGGATTGGTTGTAAGCCCCATTTTGATGGGATACATTAAGCCTCCCGGCTCGGTATTGGTCATGACCTTTATTGCCGTATCCATATAACCGTAATCCGCCAGTGCCTTAAGGTAAAAGGCCATACCTGAATATCCGGGATGGAAAAGATATCCGCCATATTCAGTAAGTATTTTAAGCCTTCCGGCGGCTGCCTGAAGCATGTCCTCAGGGAAGATCTTAAAGCAGATTCCAAGGGAATATGCTGTTTCAGACTCTATTTCCGGATACAGAATTCCTGTCTCCATTGCCCAGTCATCCCTGACGTATTCCTTTAACCATCTGTTTTTGTAGTTATTGGAAATATCTGTGTATTTTAGGGCATCATCCTCTTTTCCCAGGACACCTGCAATCTTGCCCACAAGCTCAGCGGAATACGCACACCAGGCCGTATCCGATAAAGTCTCTAATGTATCCTGCGATGAAAGATGATCACCATAGCCACCGGAGGTTCTAAGGAAGCCGTTCGATGTCTCCACCAGATAATCCACCCATTTACAAAGTGCCTCGTAATTCTCAGCTAATACCTCGGTATTTCCGTATTGAAGATACAGATTCCAGGCTATAGAAACCGGCGCATCTCCCCAGCAGTTGTGACCGCCAAAGGTGTTTTTAAACGGCGTGATATCTGTAAACTCGCCATTATCGTTCTGCTGAGCCCTCATCTCATCCAAATAGTGGCAGTAGAACTTCTCTGTATCATATTGATACATTGCATAAAGTGATGTAACCTGGGCATCCCCTGCCCATCCAAGTCTCTCATCCCTCTGAGGGCAGTCCGTCGGTACATCCATCAGATTACTCCTGATGCTGTATCTCGAGGCCTTATAAAACTTATCAAGCATCTCATCCGAACTCTCAAAAGCTGCGCTTTCCACCGCCTTTGAAGCCACAACATAAGCCTTGATATTCTCTATCGGAATCGGCTGATCAATACCGATTATCTCAGCATATCTAAATCCGTGATAGGTGTGAGGGAAGCTTATCTTCACGTCATGGCTGTCCCCCACCACATAGTAGTCAGTTGCTCTCGCAGTCAAAAGATTCTGAGTCCAGAGGGTTCCGGGCTCGTCATCCATGTTCGCCATTGCCTCATCGTTAAGAAGCTCACCGTATCTTACGGTAATAACCTGCCCTCTTTCAAGGTCCGCCATCTTAAGCTCCGAAAGGTCAAAAGCAACTGTACCCGCAATATTCTGTCCAAAATCATAGATAAATCTGTTCGGCGCTATCTGGGTTATGCTTTCACAGGCAATAACTTCGACAATTCCTATGGACTCGTTCTCTTTTCTGAGAATCGGAAGATCAAGGTACTTCTCTTCCACGGCGTCAACAAGGGGCTGGACCCACTTGGAATTCTCTTCAACCGTGTATCTGTCATCGATTATTTCGCCCTGGTATATATCATTAAACCTGTACCTGGTATTACTGCAGACATCGAAGAACTCATCTGTAGGTATGATGACAACCTCTCCATCCTTACGTTGTATTACCAGTTCACCTTTTATGGCAGGATCTCCTCCCCAATTTTGCATTACCTCCGGATATCCTGCTCCTCTGTCAAAAAATCCGTTAAACAGAGTGATCTCAAGTGTATTGTTTTCCTGTATCAGATCTGTCACATCATAGGAAACATAATATAGATGTTCGTTAAAAACTGTCTTTCCCGGATCAAAAAGATTCTTTGAAACCTTTGTGCCATTTATGCTTGCTTCAAAACTTCCAAGGGCCGTCATGTACAGATATGCGCCTTTGATCGTCTTGGGCTTTGCCTCAAACTTTTTTCTAAAAACCGGTGCTGTATCAGCCTTTGTCTCAGAGAGAATAAATCCGGAAGATACCACCAGTGCATTACTGTCATTTCTATAAGTTGTTTTGTAAAAATACGGAGAAAATGCACTTGTTGCAGTATTTTTGTAGTTATATCCAAAGAGCATATTTGAAAAATGCCCGTCGAAGTCATCTGCAAAAAGCTCTTCTCCATCCTTTGACGTAACTTTTATATCATCTGCATAGGCATATCGCGTTCCTCTACTCTTGTAGAAGCCAACGCACCCCAGAGAAAAGGCCGGCACATCAAAATTTCCTATGTGCGCATCATTTACAGCAACTCCCATGGTGGACTTGACACTGCTTATTGACTTCACTTCCAGCTCAACCCTATATACGCCATCATCAGACTTGGGAAAAGAAATGTCCTCTCCCGCAAAGGAGCTGTCCATAGCACCTTTCTGCATCACTTTTACCCGAAAGATGCCTTCCTCGCCATAGGTATCAATCTCACCCAGAATAAGCTGTCCATATTCTCCTTTTTTATTTCCCAGGACAAAACAGGCAGAGGTGTTCTCAACTGTAATACTGCAAAGAGCCGTAAAATCTTTATTTTCTTCGTCTGTATTATCTGCACTTTGCGTCATCTCCTGCTCTGTGGGTACACTTAAGAAATGAGCTTTCTCCATACCCGGATCAAACTCATCGATCTTAGGCACTTTATTATAAGTAGCCAGATCTATTGCCTCCACAGGGTTCTTCTCTGCAGAAGGTGTTTGTTCTGGAACAACGCAACCGGTCAGAATAACAGCAAGAAGAATAAGAGTCAGAAAAATGCCAAAAACATTCTTCATTGTCACCAAAGAACCTCATTGATAAATTTTGTTAGTTACTAATCTAGTATAAAACAAAACCCGGCATCAGTAAAACCGATGCCGGGTTTTGTATCAATTTAAGCTTTTATCAGCCCTTTGCTGCAAGAGCCTCTTTGATCTTCTTGGTAAGAGCAGGAACAACCTTGTTAAGGTCTCCAACAACACCGTAATCAGCTACATCAAAGATAGGAGCGTTCTCATCCTTGTTGATAGCGATGATGATGTCAGACTCTTCCATACCAGCAACGTGCTGGATAGCGCCTGAAATACCAATAGCGAAGTAGAGCTGAGGACGAACTGTCTTACCTGTCTGTCCAACCTGAAGATCCTTTGGCTTCCAGCCTGAATCTACAACTGCACGAGAGCAGGAAACTGTTCCGTTAAGAGCCTCTGCAAGCTCTTCAAGAATCTTGAAGTTCTCAGGGCTTCCAACTCCACGGCCACCGGATACAATGATCTTAGCAGCCTGGATATCAGCAACAGAAGATGTCTCCTTAACGATCTTAAGGATTTCTGTGTAGCAATCGTTCTTCTCAAA
>JAFPVA010000085.1 GCA_017413105.1 Butyrivibrio sp.
ATACAAACTGGCTGAATATGGTATAAGGTTTGTCCTTACAGAAGAAAGCTACACATCAAAGGCAGACTACCTTGCAAAGGACTATATCCCTGTATATAAAAAGAATGCGAAGGATAACCCCACTTTTTCAGGAAAGCGGATACAGAGGGGACTTTACAGGCACTACGATGGTACAATAACAAATGCAGACATAAATGGAGCTGCAAACATCTTAAGGAAAGTATTCCCAAAGGTAAGCCAATGGGATAGGGGCATAGTGGACATGCCCTGTTCTGCGGGGGGCGTAGAGCATCCGGCAGGTTCATGCCGCTATGCGGCATAGCAGAAACCCTTTCCGACGTGGAGTCGGTGAGGGTAGTTCATAAAAGGAATCAAATAACATGATAAAACTAGAGACCGAGAGGCTTTTTCTTTATCCAATCTCAGATGAGGAAATGCAGATAATAGTTGATAATGAGAAAGATCAGGAAATGAAGAAGGCATATTCTGAGATGCTTCAGGGATGCATAGATTATCCTGAAAAAAGGATGTGGTATGCGACATGGAATATGGAGCTCAAAGAGGAGCCTAAGACCATTGTGGGAGACCTTTGTTTTAAAGGAATCACAGATGATGGAATGGTAGAAATTGGATATGGCCTAAGGGAAGGCTACTGTGGAAATGGATATATGACAGAGGCTGTCAGAGCTATGACCCTATGGGCACTATCGCAAAACAATGTATCGCGGGTAGAGGCAGAAACAGATCCAGACAATCAGCCATCAAAAAATGTGCTGGCTAATGTGGGTTTTATTCCGACCGGTGAAGTTGGAGAGGAAGGACCAAGATTTGTATTTGAGAGTGCTATACGCATATAATAGTGAATAATGTGAGTTAAAGCTTCGGTTAATTTGCCGGAGCTTTTTTATTGAAGGCGCGAGAATGTCGCGAGCGATATCCTTTTTACAGAAAATTTCGTACTAAAATAGTTGACAAAAAATATGTAACATATTACATTGTTTTATATAGGTAATATATTACATAATATAAAGAGGAGGTCATATGAACTACGATGAGGCGATGAATATCGAGAAAGTCAAATTTGGAGATATGCCTCCACAGGCTTTTTTGCTGGGACTTCTCAGTGCATTTGATAACAGATATCAGGCAGCAGCTGATGCATATTTCAAGGAGATTACCTGGAAGCAGTTCTTTGCCATAATCTGTATAGGCCTATGCAAGGAACCTCCGACACTGAATGAGCTTTCAGATGTAATGGGAAGTTCTCATCAGAATGTGAAGCAGATTCTGTTAAAGCTTGAGAAAAAAGGCTTTGTCTCAGCTGTCCCTGATGAAAAAGACAAGCGAAAGCAGCGCATCTTTGTCACGGAAAAATGCAGGACTGTTTTGGAACAGAATGATAATAACGGGCAGCAGAGCCAGTACGTCATCGGACGCATCTTTAATGGAATCGATGAAAAGAGTCTGCAGACTACCATACAAACCATCATGAAAATGGAAAGGAATTTGAGCGAGTTATGAAAACACTGATTATTTACACATCACAGACAGGTTTTACAAAAAGATACGCAGAGTGGTTGGCAGAGAGAACAAACGGAGATATTCTTGATATAAAGGATGCTCAGAAGAAGGATGCTGATTATTTCGAAAACTATGATTCAATCTGCTACGGCGGATGGGCAATGGCCGGTAATATTGTTAAGGGTAAGTGGTTCCTTGAAAAAGCTGCCAACTGGCAAAATAAGCGCCTGGCTATGTTCTGCGTAGGTGGCAGTCCTAATGACAACCCGGATGTAGATGTTTTTCTTAAGAACGCTCTTACAGACGAGCAGAAGAGGTATATGAAGATATTCTATTGCCAGGGCGGTTTTAACTATGAAAAGATGAAGGCACCATCTCGTATTGCGATGAAGATGTTCGTATCATCTCTCAGGAAAAAGAAAGATGCTACTGAGGAAGAAAAGGTAATGTTCGCGAAGATGGCTTCATCCTACGACATATCTGATGTTAAATACATTGAGCCTATCGTAGCGTATCTTGAAGGAGAAAAATATGAAAAAGCGGTATGACGAACGCTGAAATAGGAAAAGGCGTAGAAAACGATGGTTGTAACGATAAAAGATCCAGATGAGAAAAGAGCTATTGCAAGAGCAGTGCTTGAGGCCTTGCCGGTCATGTCAGACAGGAAATACTTATATACGGAAAGGGCGCACTATATGTGTCCTAATATGCACTTTGGCATCGTGGCTGAGATTGGGGCAGAGTTTGATGCAAACAAGATCATCGAGAGCATAGATGTTCTAAAATCAGCTCATCCGCTTATGAGAAGTCTGATTGCTGAGGAGCAGGGAAGTTCCAGGATATATTATGAGGAGCAATCGGAACTGGAAATACCGGTAACAATAAAAAAAGCAGACGATAACTGGCAGACTGATTATGAGGCGGTATCTACAGCCGGATGGAATGTTCAAAAGAATGCATTGCTTAAGGTCTTTGCTTATCCTTCTGAGTGTGGAACGAGAGTCCTTTTTATAACCCATCATCTTCTTTGTGACGGAAGAGGACTTCTTCAGCTGGTGCAGGAGTTTGCGGATCATTATGCAAGCGGTGCCTGGCCGCACATGGTTGACGAGAGGCTTATGGAAAGTCTTGATGACCTTCCGGGTGGCAGCGATCTTGGTTTTATCAGCAAGGTGCTTATCAAGGATGCCAATAAGAGGTGGCGTAAAGAAGAGCATAAGGTCAGCTACGACGAGTATCTTAAGTTTGAAAGTGATCATGATTCGAAACAGGATATAAAGCGCGAAATAAAGAATGTTGATGGAGAAGAACTTGATACACTCCTTGATTTATGCAGGGAAAACGGGGTATCGCTCAATGACTATCTTATTGCTAAGATGATGATCGATGAGGGCACGGATAAGGTGGTCATTGCATCCGACATAAGGAATAAGATCAAAAACTATAAGAACGGTGCTCTTGGAAACTATGCTACTGCATTTGGAGTGGTGGTTAAGAAGAAAAGTTCTGAGATCATGGAACTTGCAAGGGCTGTTAATCATGAAGTTAGGAGCATCATAAGTAAGCCTGATAAGGAGATGCTCGTACTTGCGTGTTATTTCAATATGGATCCGGCACTACTCGATGCAATAGCAATATCGACTCTTGGAAATTTTGAGAGCAAGGCCGGCAGATTTGTCGGCAGCAAGATGTTCGGCTATGAAAAGCGCGACGGTCATTGTATCACTAACCTTGGCAAGATAGAGAGCAGCACCATACGAGAGGGGATATTCATTCCTCCTGCATCTCCAGCGAACCGAAAGGCGTGGGGTGTTCTGACGATAAACAAGAAGATGAGGATATGTTCGATATATTCAATGTAAATGTGCAATGATAATCGGCAAGTTCTATTACAGTAAAACGGACTATGAAAGAAAGATTGGGGAATTCAAAATGACAAAAATATATAAGAAAAGTGAGATTACTTTTGCAATCCTGTGGATTGTTGCTTATGTTGTTCTGAGCAGTTTGGCAGATCAGTTTTCAGAGAACATTGGCATTACAAAATCTA
>JAFPVA010000009.1 GCA_017413105.1 Butyrivibrio sp.
ACTTCCTGTTGTTACCAAGGAAATGTCTATAGAAGAAGCCAAGAAGACAGGAGCTATGGCTCTGTTTGGCGAGAAGTACGGCGATGTTGTAAGAGTTGTTAACATGGGCGATTATTCCATCGAGCTTTGTGGTGGTACACATGTTGCAAACACAAGCCACATCGGACTTTTCAAGATTGTTTCTGAGTCCGGAGTTGCTGCCGGTGTTCGTCGTATTGAGGCTCTTACAGGAAACAATGCAAGAGAGTACTACAAGAATGTTGAGGATTCTCTTCACGAGGCTGCTAAAGCACTTAAGACCAATCCTTCTGACATTACAGCTCAGATCAAGAAGCTTCAGGAAGAACTCAAGGCTCTCAAGAGTGAGAATGAATCACTTAAGAGCAAAGAGGCTCAGGCCGCTCTTGGCGATGTAATGGATCAGGTAAAAGAGGTTAAGGGAGTAAAACTTCTTGCTACAGCCGTTAAGGGTGTTGATATGAATGGACTCCGTGATCTTGGAGACCAGATGAAGACAAAGCTTGGAGAGGGCGTAGTTGTCCTTATCTCTGAAGCTGACGGCAAGGTTAATCTTGTTGTTATGGCAACTGATGGTGCTCTTGCAAAGGGAGCTCATGCAGGAAACCTTGTTAAGGCTATCGCACCAAAGGTTGGCGGTGGCGGCGGTGGACGCCCTAACATGGCTCAGGCAGGTGGTAAGAATCCTGCAGGTATTGCCGATGCAATCGCTGAAGCAGCGGTAGTACTTGAAAGCCAGCTTCAATAAATACTAAAGTCATAAGAACCGTAAAAATAGGTACTGAAAACCGATTTTTGCGGTTCCTTTTTTAGAATAATTTAATAATTATTTACGAAATAACGCATATTTATATATTAAAATATTTATATGCGAAAATTGTCCGAAAAGCTAAGCAAAAATATAAGCTCTACAACAATAATGCTTATTATGATTTCTGTTATACTGCTCATAGGCGATGGCATTTTGGGCTTTCTTTTGATGAGACAATCTTCCACTGCCATGAAGGATCTGATTGATGCCAGAATGCTTGATATTTCCATGACAGCAGCAGATATGCTTGATGGAGACGCCTATGAAAAAATCACGATCGATGACCAGGATTCTCCTGAGTTTCTAAACATGTATGATATTCTTAAAAAGTTCCAGGATAATATCGACCTGGAATATATCTACTGCATCCGTAAAATATCCGATGATGAATATATTTTTACAATTGATCCTGCTGAAGAAGATGCTTCGGAGTTTGGACAAAAGGTTAAGATAACTGACGCTTTAAAGAAGGCCAGTGAAGGAGTATCTGCCGTTGATAAAGTGCCTTACCAGGATGACTGGGGAAGTTTTTACAGCGCTTACAGTCCATTTTTTAACTCGAAAGGTGAAGTAGTTGGAATCGTTGCTGTGGATTTTAGTGCTGACTGGTATGAAGAACAGAAAAATAAAGGCGGACGCCTGATTTTAAGATTTCTTATTGCTTCCATTATTATCGGAGCTTTTATTATCACTATTTACACTGTGCGCATGAGAAAGAGAGATAATCTGGAGAAGATCAACAAGAGAGCGGACAGTATGATAACAGCTCTGGCATCGGATTACAGAAGCGTTTATTTTGTGGATCTTGATAAGGATTACGGCATCTGCTATCGTGAACATTCTCTTATCGACGGTGGTCTGGCAGAAGGAGAAAATTTCGAATTTTTTGATACTTTCAGAAGTTATGCCAATAAATACGTGATAGAGAAGTACAGGGAGGGATTCCTTGAGTTTATAAATCCTGACAATATAAGGGAAAGCCTTAAATCAGAAGAGCTGATTGCCTACACATATCTTGTAAACAGAAACGGACAGGAGTCCTACGAAATGCTGAGAATGGCAGGCGTAAGACGTCCGGAAGACAGAGATGACAACATTGTTCATGCGGTAGGAGTAGGTTTTTCGAATGTTGACAGACAGACGAGAGAGGGTATCGAGCAGAGGCAGGCGCTTATTGATGCGCTGAATATTGCAGAAGAAGCAAATAAGGCAAAGACGATATTCTTGTCCAATATGAGTCATGAGATAAGGACTCCTATGAATGCTATCATTGGCTTTGACAGACTTGCGTTATCTGAAGAGAAGTTGTCTGATCCTGTAAGAGAATATCTTGAAAAGATAGGAACTTCAGCAGAACATCTTTTGGATATCATTAACGACATTCTGGACATGTCCCGAATCGAGTCCGGAAGAGTCAGCTTAAACAGTGTGGAATTCTCTCTTAAAAAGCTTTTAGATACAATCTGCACCATGGTAGGAAGCCAGTGCGCAGATAAGCACATTACCTTTGTCTGCAATAAAAATGAGGACCTTGGAGAATTCTATATTGGAGATGAGATGAAGCTTAAACAGGTCATCATCAATATTCTCAGCAATTCAGTAAAATACACCAATGAAGGTGGAGAGATAAATTTCGATATAAAGTGCACTGCCAAATATAAAAAGAGAGCCACAATCCTCTTTGCCATGAAGGACAATGGAATAGGAATGGATAAAGACTTTATTCCGAAGATATTTGATTCCTTTAGCCAGGAGGACAATTACCACACGAACAAATATGGAAGTACCGGTCTTGGAATGGCAATTACAAAGACATTAGTTGATGTAATGAACGGCAAGATAGAAGTGGAGAGTCAAAAAGGGGTTGGAACAACTATATCTGTATCTATAACTCTCCTGGAATCAGATAATAAAAAATCAGATATTCATGCGGATGACAAAACTGCTGAGGCGGCTCAGACCATGGCGTCTCTTGAGGGAAGGCATATCCTTGTTGCTGAGGATATGGACATAAACGCACAGATTCTGACCAAAATCCTCAGTATGAAAGGAATGGAAGTTGACAGGGCTGAGAATGGACAGATTGCAGTTGATAAGTTTACAAGTGCTGATATATGGCATTATGATGCGATACTTATGGATATGAAAATGCCTGTAATGGACGGACTTACTGCAGCTGATACCATTAGAAACTTAGACAGAGAGGATGCAAAGAGAATTCCGATTATAGCACTTACTGCAAATGCTTTCGCCGAGGATGTTCAAAGGAGCATGCAGGCAGGTCTTGATGCGCATTTGAGCAAGCCTCTTGAACCTGAGAAGATATACAGTACTCTTCAAAAACTTATTGCAAAGAAGGTGATTTGATCGTGTCAGATAGTAATGTAAAAAAGTCTGGTCTTGAGAATTACTTAAATCCGATAAATGTGTGGGCGCTATCCTTTGGCTGTGCTGTTGGATGGGGCGCATTTGTCATGCCGGGGACAACATTTTTGCCATCGGCAGGTCCTTTGGGAACTTTTTTGGGAATTTTAATTGGCGCATTTATCATGCTGATCATTGGTATAAACTACCATTATCTGATGAATAAGTTTCCTGATGCCGGAGGAACTTTATCGTATACAGTCGAAACTTTTGGCTATGACCATGGTTTTTTAAGTTCCTGGTTTCTTATGCTTGTCTATATTGCAATTATCTGGGCAAATGCTTCGGCCATGGGACTGATCAGTAAAAATCTCTTTGGAAGCACCTTTCAGTTTGGCTTTCATTATGTGGTTCTGGGCTATGATGTATACATGGGGGAAGTACTGCTGTCTATCGGAGTAATAATAATCTGTGTTTTTGCATGCATTTATGGGAGAAACTTTTCTGCAAATATTCAGGTACTTTTTGCCTTTCTTCTGCTGGTGGGAATAATAATAGTTGCTATTTTCGCACACAGATCCGGAGGGAGCGGTATAACTGAGGTTTATCCTCATTTTGCTGAGAATGGTAAAATTCCCATAAGGCAGATAATTAAAATCGTAGCTCTCTCTCCTTGGGCATTTGTCGGCTTTGAATCAGTCTCTAATTCGGTTGAGGGCTTCAAATTTTCGGTAAATAAGACAATCTGGATTTTTGTTGCAGCTCTTTTTGCCAGTGCGCTCTCATATATCCTCCTGGTGGAAACAGCAGTATCCATAATTCCGGAGGAATTTGAATCATGGAGTAAATATATTTTAGTACTAAGTGAGCAGGAGGGGCTTAAAGGCCTTCCTACTTTCTATGCAGCCAGCAGGGCACTTGGAAACAGAGGCATTACAATTCTGGGAATTGCAGCTTTTTCCGGCATTATGACAGGACTTATAGGCAATACGATTGCAGCTAGCCGCCTTATGTATTCCATGGCTGGAAAAGGAATGCTTCCGAAGTGGTTTGGTGAACTGAATAAGGAAAAGATTCCGCAGAATGCAATTGTTTTTCTTATGATAATTTCTCTTTTTATCCCGTTTCTTGGACGAACCGCTATTGGCTGGATTGTAGATGTTAACACAGTTGGAGCAACGATCGCCTATGCTTATACTTCAGTGGCTGCTTTTGTTAATGCCAGAAAGGACGGGAATAAGCTTGTCATCTTTACTTCTGTCATAGGAATTGTTTCTTCTCTCTTATTTTTCTTTTACTTTATGGCATGGTCTGCGGAAGCAATGTCTACAGAATCCTATCTGATTCTTGCAGGCTGGAGCATTCTTGGATTTGTTTATTTCAGATTTGTATTTGAGAGGGATAAAGAGCATCATTTTGGCAAATCTACAATTGTCTGGATAACAGTTCTTTTCCTGATATTCTTCACATCCCTGATGTGGGTAAAAAAGTCTACGGATGACATGACCCATACAGTAGTAGGAAATATCAGTAAATACTATGAGGCTCAGAATAAGGATTTAAGTCCTGAAGACATCAGACAGACCAAAGCTTATATTAATTCGCAGCTTCTTTCCGTGGATAGAGCAGTTACAAGAAACAGTATCATACAGATGATGCTTATCATTGCATCTCTAGGTATCATGATCAGTATCTATTCGATAATGCAAAAACGCGAAAAAGAGGCTGAGTACGAAACTATCAAGGCCCATGAAAGGAGCAGGGCAAAGACAGTATTCCTCTCAAATATGTCTCATGACATAAGAACTCCTATGAATGCGATCATAGGCTACATAAATATAGCTGAGAGAGAGGCAAAGAGCGAAGAGGAACTTCGAGAATATCTGTCCAAGATAAAGGGCTCCAGTCAGCATCTGTTGGCTCTCATCAACGATGTCCTTGAGATGAGCCGCATCGAAAGCGGAAAGCTGGAACTGGAACTTGTTCCTGTAAATCTAAAAAAGACAATTTCGGAAGTATATACTCTCTTCGAGACTCAGATGTCCGAAAAGAAGATAGATTTTGTTGTGGACGTATCGGAGATCAGTGATTACGGAGTATATTGTGACAGAAACAGACTTAACAGAGTCCTGCTTAACCTTGTAAGTAATGCTTATAAGTTCACGCCTGAAAATGGGAAGATTTCCGTCATAGCAAGGCAGCTCGAATGCAGCACGGAAAATACCGGCAGATACGAGATACGTGTCAAGGACAGTGGAATAGGCATGAGTAAGGAATTTGCCGAAAAGGTGTTTGAAGCCTTTGAGAGAGAAAAGACCTCAACTGTCAGTGGCATTCAGGGAACAGGTCTTGGAATGTCCATTACCAAGAACATAATTGATCTCATGGGTGGAACCATCGATGTAAAGACTGTTCAGGGTAAAGGCACAGAATTTATAATCATAGTTGAGTTTTCTTTCGTCAGCGAAGAGGATAGGCAGCTATTCGATGAAGAAGAAAGAGAGACTAATCAAGATAAGAATAATGTAGATCTTTCAACCAAGAAAGTTTTGCTTGTTGAGGACATGCCTGTTAACCGGCAGATTGCTATCATGCAGCTTAAGAGCCTTGGGCTTACAATAGACACTGCAGATAATGGTCAGGTTGCAGTTGATATGCTTAAGGAAAAGGAACCGGGGTATTATGATGCGGTGCTGATGGATATACAGATGCCTGTTCTAGATGGATATGAAGCAACAAAAGTCATAAGAGACCTGGGAAGAGAAGATCTAAAGAACATTCCGATTATTGCCATGACTGCGAATGCATTTTCTGAGGATGTCAAAAAGGCCCTGGATAGCGGAATGAATGCTCATGTTGCCAAACCTATAGATATGGTAGTCCTTGAAAATGTATTGAGGAATGCATTATGTTAAAAAATATTTAAAAAAACGCTTGACTATGCTTCTTTATGTGCTATAATTATTCATGTTATGTGAGTAAAAGGCTCAAAACATAGCAAATAACCCAATCAGTCATGTACTTGAAGGGACTGAAGGGAGGGTAAGAGTAGAGATGTCAACTGTAATTGTAAAAGAAAACGAGACTTTGGATAGCGCACTGCGTCGTTTTAAGAGAAGTTGCGCAAAGGCTGGTATCCAGCAGGAGATTCGTAAGAGAGAACATTACGAGAAGCCAAGCGTAAGACGCAAGAAGAAGTCTGAGGCAGCAAGAAAGCGCAAATATAACTAAATCAAATTTGTAAAAAGTCCTTGGTGTTTTCCAGGGACTTTTTTATTTCTCTTCGTTCAGGTTCTCAAAAATTGAAAAACGCACTTATATTGTGTTAGAATGTTTCTTGTTATATTTTTGCAAAGAAAGAGCATTCATTTTTATGTGGATTTATATTCTGGCTGCTATACTGGCCCTTATTATATTGATAGTTTTGGTGATTTATCACGATATTCACAGCTTTGTAGTAAGAGAATACGAAGTTCATACTGATAAGATAAAGGGCGATTATACCTTTGCACTTTTGTCAGATCTTCATGGTTATGTCTTTGGCAAGGATAACGCACCTCTTTTACAGGCTATAAAGGATGCAAAGCCTGATGCAGTGCTATGTGCGGGAGATATGTTTACCGGGCACTACGTAAAAGGGGAGGTTCAGGTTGGACCGGGACTCCATCTTTTGACTGATCTGGCTGAGCTTTTTCCTGTATATATGGCAAACGGCAACCACGAGCATAAGGTTAAGACCTATAAGGAAAGCTTTGGAAATATCTATGACAGGTACAGGAGCAGACTTCAGAGAGCAGGAGTAAATGTTCTTGAAAATGACAGTGCAGATATTCCGGGCACTAATATAAGGGTTACAGGTCTTGAGCTTAGCCATGACTATTTCAGAAAAGTCATCATGAACAGCATGGAAGACAATCTTATTGACAGAATGGTCGGCCATAGCGATAAAAACAGATTTCAGGTACTTATTGCTCATAATCCGCAGTATTTTCCAAATTATGCAAAGTGGGGAGCTGACCTGACCGTTTCGGGTCATATTCACGGGGGAATAATAAGACTTCCGTTATTAGGAGGAGTCATTTCGCCTGCACTGGTTCTTTTTCCTAAATATGATGGCGGAAAATTTGAGATTGATGGAAAGACCATGATTCTTAGCAGAGGACTTGGCACTCACAGTATTCATGTGAGGTTTTTGAATCCATGTGAATTATGTATTATTCACGTGAGGGGAGTTTGATATGTCTTTGGAAGTTAAGCTTCAGGTGTTTGAAGGTCCGCTGGATCTTTTGCTGCATCTGATAGATAAAAACCAGATAGATATTTATGATATTCCTATTGCCAACATTACAGAGCAGTATATGGAATACATAAATGCCATGCAGAGGGATGATATGGATGTCACCAGTGAATTCCTTGTAATGGCTGCAACACTTATAGATATTAAATGCAAGATGCTTCTTCCCAAGGAAGTCAATGAGGATGGAGAGGAAGAAGATCCAAGAGCTGAACTTGTTGAGAAGCTCCTGGAATACAAGATGTACAAGTATATGGCCTTTGAGCTTAGGGACAGACAGCTTGATGCAGGGCTTTCCTGGTACAGAGACAAGAATATTCCAAAAGAAGTCAGGGAATATGAGATTCCTCTTGATCTGACAGATCTTATAGGGGATGCTACACTTTCCAAACTCAATTCTATTTTTCAGGATCTGTTAAAGCGTCAGGAAGATAAGGTGGATCCTATAAGAAGTAAGTTTGGAAATATAGAAAAAGAAGAAGTTGATATGGATGCCAAGACGCTCTACATACGGGCTTATATTCGAGAGCATTCCCGCTTTAGTTTCAGACAGCTTCTTGAGAAACAGCACAGCAAAACAGAGATAATAGTTACCTTCCTTGTTATGCTGGAAGAAATCAAGCTTGGAGAAATTGAAATAGAGCAGGATTCTACATTTGGCGATATTATGATCACATCCAGAAAGGCAAGCTGAAATGACAAAAGAAGAAGGCGCAGCCATAGTTGAGGCGATTCTCTTTACCATGGGAGACTCTGTCGAAATTAGTTCTCTTGCAAAAGTAATGGAGACAGATGTAAGACAGGTAAAGGGATATATAGAATATCTTAAGGCTAAATATGAAAAGGCAGACAGTGGGATCGGAATTATCGAGCTGGATAAAGCGGTTCAGCTCTGCACCAAGAAGGAAATGTATGAGTATCTTGTAAAGATTGCAAAATCTCCGAAGAAAGCAGTACTTACTGATTCACTTATGGAAACATTGTCGATTATAGCCTACAAGCAGCCTATAACAAGGCTTGAAGTAGAAAAGATCCGCGGAGTAAATTCTGATCATGCGGTTAACAGACTTGTGGAATTTGGTCTTGTACAGGAACTGGGAAGACTGGATGCCCCAGGAAGACCGCTTTTGTTTGGCACTACAGAGGAATTCCTTCGCAGTTTTGGGGTTAGAAGCCTGGATGAACTGCCGTCTATCGGTGCTGTTCAGGTTGAAGAATTTAAAGCTAAGGCTGAACAGGAAATAAACGTAAAATTAGATATTTAATCTGTTTATCAAAAATTTATAGACAATTCTCAAAACATAGGGAAAATGCTGAATTATTTATGCATTTTTCCTTTTTTTTGCCTGCTTTTATGGTATACTATATTCTGACTTATGTTGCGGATTAGCGACTATTCAGCGCAAGACTATCGTATGACGCTGAATATTAATACAACTTTTACGGAGGTAAAGAAATGAGTAGTTCTTCACAAGCGAGACAAAGAATCAATTCTTTGCTCGATGAAAACAGTTTCGTTGAAATTGGCGCTCTTGTGACAGCCAGAAACACAGATTTCAATCTGAAACAGGAAGAAACACCATCAGACGGTGTAATTACCGGTTATGGTGTGATCGACGGCAATCTGGTCTATGTCTACAGCCAGGATGCATCAGTACTTGGTGGATCTATTGGCGAGATGCATGCCAAGAAGATTGTTCGCCTGTACGATCTGGCCATCAAGACAGGCTCACCTGTAATCGGTCTTATTGATTCTACAGGAATTCGTCTGCAGGAGGCAACAGATGCGCTTAATGCTTTTGGCGAAATCTATCTTAAGAAGGTGGAGGCTTCAGGAGTTGTTCCTCAGATCACAGTGATCTTTGGCGCTTGTGGAGGCGGACTTTCTCTCATTCCTTCTCTTACAGACTTCACATTTATGGAAGCTGAAAAGGCAAAACTCTTTGTTAATTCTCCAAATGCCCTCGAAGGCAACTATAAAGAGAAGTGTGATACTTCATCTGCTAAGTGGCAGTGCTCTGAGGTCGGCAATGTAGATGTTGCTGCTGATGAGGCTACAATTTATGCGCAGGTACGTGAACTTGTTTCTCTTATCCCATCCAATAACGAGGATGGAGATTCTTATCAGGAATGCTCTGACGATCTTAACAGAGCTTGCGAGAATCTTGACGGAGCTATTGCAGATCCTTCTGTTATCGCAAGACAGATTTCTGATAACGGTGTATTCTTCGAGACAAAGAGAGAGTATGCCAAGGATATGGTTACAGGATTTATCAAACTTAACGGTGCAACTGTTGGTTTCGTAGCAAACCGTACAGCTGTATTTGATGAGAATGGCAAAGAGGCAGAGAAGTTCAGCGATAAGCTTTCAGCTCATGCATGTGAGAAGGCTGCTGATTTCATCAGCTTCTGCGATGCATTTGATCTTCCTGTTCTCTCACTTACAAATGCAACAGGATTTGGTACTTCAAAGTGTGACGAGAGACATGTTGCAAAGGCTGCCGGCAGACTTGTTTATGCTTTGGCAAATGCAACTGTTCCTAAGGTTAATCTTGTTACAGGAAAGGCCTTCGGAAGTGCTTATGTTGTTATGAATTCAAAGGCTATTGGGGCAGATATCACAATTAGCTGGCCTGATGCTCAGATTGGAACTATGGATGCAAATCTTGCTGCCAAGATCATGTGCGATGGCAAGGATGCAGAGACTGTATCCAAGGCTGCTGCAGATTATGCTGCTCTTCAGAACAATGTTAAGAGCGCAGCTGCAAGAGGCTATGTAGATGAGATCATCGAGCCTCAAGATACCAGAAAGTATGTAATTGGCGCATTCGAAATGCTTTTTACAAAAAGAGATGAGCGTCCTGCTAAGAAACACGGCACAGTTTAATGAAGGGAGCACTCAAAATGAAACGTAAAATGCTTGTTTTGGGCGTAATGCTTAGTTGCCTTCTTGGACTTACAGCCTGCGGTGAGACTACAAAGATCAACACCGTTGAAGGAAGCAGGTATTCGTCTGATATGTTTACAGCGGAAGCTTTGAGGACTTATGCAGCTACCATTGAAGATAACAATTTTGAGTATTGGTATATCAATGGTATTACTCCTGAGAACTTCGAAGAGAAGCTGTATTTCGATATTTCAATGAGTACATCAGATGAACGATATAATGTTCTGGCTAATGGTTATGAGAGTTGGTACAAGGCAGTCAGTGATCTTGGATTCGGTGATCTCTCAACTATTCAGAATGATATCTATGTCAAGGATGTTACTTATCAGGTTAATAAGGATGGCGTGCTTGTGGTTGATGCAGTAATTGCCGGAACCAAACACACAGCTGATATGGAAATTTATCTTACTAACAGAGGAGAACCTACAGATATAGGTGTAACTCTTAATAAGACATTAGGAGAAAAGCTTGAAAATGCCGGACTTAATACTCTTTTAGGCATGGGAATGGCTTTTGCGATCCTTATTATCATTTCACTTATCATTTCTCTTTTCCCTATCTTTATAGGCGGAGGCAATAAGAAAAAGAAAGAGAGTGACAAGGAAATTGCCGAAAAGGCTATGGATAATACAATCAGCCAGATTGCTGAGCAGGAAGAACTTGTTGGAGATACAGAGCTTGTTGCGGTTATTGCAGCAGCTATTGCAGCCTATGAGGGAAGTGCATCTACTGGCGGATTCCAGGTAAGATCCATCAGAAAAGTAAACAATAATTGGAAAAAACACTAATAGATATCGGAAAGATCACGAAAAATGTGGTCGTTGAAAGGAGAAACAATGAAGAACTATACAATAACCGTTAACGGAAACGTATATGAAGTAACAGTAGAAGAGGGCGCTTCTACAGGAGCAGCTCCTGTAGCATCAGCTCCAGTAGTAAAGGCTCCTGCAGCTCCGGCTAAGAAGGCTTCAGCAGGTGCAGGCTCAATCAAGGTTGAGGCAGGTGCAGCAGGTAAGGTTCTTAAGATCAATGCCAGCGTAGGTCAGGCAGTTAAGAAGGGTGATACAGTTGTTACTATCGAGTCAATGAAGATGGAGATTCCTATGGTTGCTCCTTCTGACGGAACTGTTGCAAGTATTGATGTTGCTGCCGGAGATGCTGTTGAGGCAGGTGCATGCCTTGCTACTTTGAACTGATCTGTAGTCGGAGATAAATAGTTTTCATTACTTAAACTTGATTAGAAAACAGAAATGAGGATAAAAAATGGATTACATTGTTAATACATTATCTAATCTCTGGCATCAGACTGCATTTACAACAATGTCACCCGGCAACTACATTATGATCGTAGTTGCACTGGTTTTTCTGTATCTTGCAATTGCCAAGGGATTTGAGCCTTTGCTTTTAGTGCCGATTTCTTTCGGTATGCTTCTCGTAAATATTTATCCGGATATTATGGCAGAGCCGGTAGGCGGTGCTGCCGGTGGACTTCTCCATTATTTCTATATCCTGGATGAGTGGGCTATTCTTCCTTCGCTTATTTTCATGGGCGTTGGTGCTATGACCGACTTCGGTCCGCTTATTGCTAACCCTATAAGTTTCCTTATGGGTGCAGCAGCACAGTTTGGTATTTTCGCAGCTTACTTTATTGCTATTGCACTTGGTTTCAACGATCAGGCTGCAGCAGCTATTTCAATCATCGGAGGAGCTGATGGTCCTACATCTATCTTCCTTGCAAGTAAGCTTCACCAGACTTCAATTCTTGGACCTATCGCTGTGGCAGCATATTCATACATGGCGCTGGTTCCTATGATCCAGCCTCCGATCATGAAGGCTCTTACTACACAGAAGGAGAGAACTATCAGAATGTCTCAGCTTCGTGAAGTCAGCAAGCTTGAAAAGATTCTTTTCCCTGTAGTTGTTACTGTCGTCGTAAGTATGATTCTTCCTACAACAGCACCTCTTATCGGTATGCTGATGCTTGGAAATATCTTCAGAGAGTCAGGTGTTGTTCGCCAGCTTCAGGAAACAGCTTCTAATGCGCTTATGTATATCGTAGTTATCCTTCTTGGAACATCCGTTGGTGCTACTACAAGTGCTGAGGCTTTCCTTAATGTAACAACAATCAAGATCGTTGTTCTCGGTCTTTGCGCATTTGCTATTGGTACTGCCGCTGGATGTCTGCTTGGAAAGCTCCTTTGCCTTATCACCGGTGGCAAGATCAATCCACTTATTGGTTCAGCTGGTGTATCAGCGGTTCCTATGGCAGCACGTGTATCTCAGAAGGTCGGTGCGGAGTATGATCCTTCAAACTTCCTTCTCATGCATGCTATGGGACCTAACGTTGCCGGAGTTATCGGAACAGCCGTTGTTGCCGGAACTTTCATGGCAGTATTTGGCGTATAATTTTAAGTCATGCGAATTTATACCTTAATTGAAACTATATAAATTTGAAAGGAAGAATAAAGATATGGCAGAATTACAAAAGAAACCGGTTCGTATCAATGAGACTGTTCTGCGTGATGCTCATCAGTCACTTATCGCAACAAGAATGCCTACCGAGATTATGTTGCCGATCATCGATACAATGGACAAGGTTGGATATAATGCAGTAGAGTGCTGGGGCGGTGCTACATTTGATGCCTGCATGAGATTCCTTAAGGAAGATCCGTGGGAGAGACTTAGAAAGCTCAGAGCCGGCTTTAAGAACACCAAACTTCAGATGCTCCTTCGTGGTCAGAACATTCTTGGTTACAAGCACTATCCAGATGATGTAGTAGACTATTTTGTTCAGAAGTCTATTGCCAACGGTATTGATATTATCAGAATTTTTGACTGTCTTAACGACCTTAGAAACCTTGAGGCTTCTGTTAAGGCTTGTAAGAGAGAGGGCGGACATGCTCAGATCGCTCTTGCATATACACTTGGAGATGCTTATACAGAAGAATACTGGATGAACATTGCCAAGGATATTGAGAACATGGGTGCAGATTCAATCTGTATCAAGGATATGGCAGGACTTCTCCTTCCATATGAGGCAGAGAAGCTTGTTAAGGCTCTTAAGAGTGCTACAAGCCTTCCTATTAACCTTCATACACACTATACATCCGGTGTTGCCAGCATGACATACATGAAGGCAGCTGAGGCCGGTGTTGATATTATTGACTGCGCTATTTCTCCATTTGCTCTTGGTACATCACAGCCTGCAACAGAAGTTATGGTTGAGGCCTTTAAGGGACAGCCTTTCGAGACAGGACTTGATCAGAAGCTTCTTGCTAAGATTGCTGATCACTTCAGACCATACAGAGAAGAGTGCCTTGCCAGCGGACTTATGGATCCTAAGGTTCTTGGTGTTAATATCAAGACTCTTATGTATCAGGTTCCTGGAGGTATGCTTTCTAAC
>JAFPVA010000086.1 GCA_017413105.1 Butyrivibrio sp.
CTCCCACCAGCTTATATACCTTAGCAGGAGACATTCCTTCCGTATCTTTTACGCAGCGGTATTTTTCGATCAGTTTTTTCAATTCCGGTGATATTCTCATTTTAGCCATTTATTATTTCCTTCCTCTTTTCTACAGTATTTAAAGATACCCCAAGAAGCTAATTATAACAAGACGAACTCCAATTCACTGTTCCTTGCATTCTAAAACCTTAAATACCAGAAAACAGCTTTTTCAAAGTTGTTTTCAAAGTTGGCGTATAACATAGTATCGACGGAGCCGATTTTGAAACCACAATTATGATAGAATTTACAAGCTATAAGGTTATTGTCCTGGGTTTCAAGCATTAGTCCATGCAAGTTTTTATGCTTTGCCCATTCTATAGATATATTGATAAGCGCGCTGCCTATGCCTTGCCCCCTGAAATCCTTACATACGGCGATATCTTCTATATAAGCGTACCGGTTCCAATTTTTTCGCAGTTTAACTTTTCCGACGCATTTATCGTCTTGGTAGTAAAGATATATTATCTTATCAGTATTGTCAATATATTCAAGGCAATCTGCCTCCTCATCCTCTTCATCCTCTTCGTCTTGGTAGCTTTTTAAATATGGCGCTTCATAGAGTAATTCTGTAAAGGTCCAATTCTCGTTTTCATACCTCGGTATAATCTTACCTATCACCTCAAATGGTTCGCTGGGTTTATCGATATCTTTCAGGTGCCCTGCTTTCATTTCTGTAATCACTGTTCCCGCCTCTCTTCTATATCAGCGGCATATGTGCTATCCAGGCAGCCGGTTTTACCAGTGTATTTTTTATACATGTCCCTGGTATATTTTGTTATATTCCTATCATACTCCGGATAGGCATAATGAAGCCTTTCCGCCACCTCACCGGATACCGCCCTGAACAATTGATGGCATAGAAATAATGCTTCCCATATGTTTTCATAGGAATCCATCCGGTAGGTGGACAAAAGTTTCTCCCACAAATCCTCGGATATATACCTTTCAATAAACTTATAGTTCTTGCCTACACTTAATTTAAAGCCTGTTTCGATGCCGACCTTCCATGATATCATTCTCAGCAGCTCATGGCGAACAATCTGATTAAAATGATCAATAGCAAATAAAATTTCCTTACGGCACAATCCTTTAATAACATAAGGTGTTACATTCCAAAATTCATTGCAGCAATCATCATACTCCCTTGCGCTTGGCTTTCTTACATGATAATCTATATCAGTCGGAACTATGTCCCTTTTAATTCTACAATCTTTATCAATTAGAACCTTTATTAATTTATCGCCCTTTAGGTAATTATCTAACTCTTCCAAGGGCAATAAGGTAAGATCAATTTTATTGTAATCATCAAATAGCATAAGATAGGAAAATCCCTTTTCTTCAGGTGGGAATAATTCCATATCCTCCGGCTTTTGCATCATTATTATATTCCCAAATTGATTAAGCCAGTCATCATTAGATATAAACGGTTCTATATCACTTACAAAATATGTAATATCATAATCCTGAAATTCATCTTTAGGTATATTAATATTTGCGCGTGACCCCTCAAGGGTCACAATTCGAATACGTTCATCCTGTTCTGCTAAAGAAAGTACTAAATCCATCATTTCTTTTTCTGATCTCATTTACATACTCCTCGTTTATTTTTTCTATATTATTACATCTTCTTTTTTGCCGATACAATCAGCATCATTGGGCGTCGCATTTCATCCGCCATCCCCGGAATATCCATCATGTTCTCTGGCGGCTGTGGCTCCACAATCTGATTTATTATAAAACTATTTGAAAGCAGTGTATTTAGATATGTGGTCAGTGTTCTATGATATTTTGTAACCTTTTCTTCCAAAAACATAGCTGTCCGTTTGCCCTCATAATAATAATTGTCCACCGGGAAATGCAGTATTTCTCCTTTTTCGTTATAATACCAGTCTTGTGTTCCATGAGCAGTAAAAACAGGATGTTCAACTGTAAAAACTAAATTGCCACCAGCCTTCAGCATCCTATATATCTTTTTTATTAAATTCTCATAGTCTGCTACATAATGAAACGCAAGCGAACTTAGTATTACATCAAAGCTCTCCTCTGGGAAATCCACATCTTCTATGGCACAGCATTCATATTCAATCTGTGGAAAATGGGTTTTTCCTTTTGCTACTTCGAGCATTTTATGAGAAATATCAACACCTACTACAGAGGAAGCACCGTTTTCCATCGCATATATACAGTGCCATCCATAGCCGCATCCTAAATCAAGCACACGCTTACCCTTAAAATCAGGTAGCATCTTTTTCAAAGTCTCCCATTCTCCCGCACCAGCCAGTCCTTTCTGCGAGCGACTCATTTGACTGTATTTTTGAAAAAATATATTATCATCATATTTGTTTTCTTTCATCTGAACTCTCCTCGTTTAAAAAGTTATTTATCTCCGATACAATTTCATTCACTTCATTATAAAGCTTCTCGGTCATGTCGTAGCATTCAAAAAGTGAGATACCGAGTACTTCAAAAATATGATTTACCTTCTCGGTATATTTTTCAGGTTTATGTTCAAAAGTTTCAAGCAGTTTTATAGCTTTCTTTTCGTTGATACAATAAGCATTATTACATGCAAATAACACTTGATTTAAACATGAAACTATACGAAAAACATGACCCGCAATATAATATTTATCGTCTGTTCCCGAATTTGCTTTTACAAACATTAAAGAGAACCCTGCTTCAAACATAAAAAAGTTAACTAAACTTTTCTGCAAAGCATTGGGATAAGTTTCTGCCTGTTTTTTTAATTCGCATAAGCTTTCATTCTTAGCATATAGTATTTTGCTAATCGCTAATTCTCCTCGATACATTGCACTAATATAACCATGGGGATGCCCAGTCTGATAATTGGCAGTAACAATTCCGTGCTCTGTATCTTTCATTATTTGTTCCACACGTTTAATATCACGTAAAATTAAATCCACATGATACCCGTTTATGACTAACCATCCGCCGCCATTAATCCAATCACCCCATGCTCCGGGAGGTACAACAAGGTTATTTCTATGCTCATCATCCAGCTTTGTAGCGAATTGATTAATAGTATTTATGTCAAATGATTCTGAATTGTAATAGATGCCGATATCTATATCCGAATCCTCTGTATGGGTGCCCCTTGCACGTGAACCACCTAAAACAATACCTTCTATATAAGACAGAGAGGATAATTTCTCTGCTACTGATTTAATAATATTATCTACCATCAAGCATGCTCCTTTTATCGATTCACTGCTGTAAAAATTCCAAGCCAAATCTTTTGCTTCTACTCAACATATTTATAATTTTTTTAATTTCACAAAAGATAGTTAAAACTTATCAATTGTCTTTTTATACCTCTGCTGATTAGATGAAGTCTTTTCAATAGCCTTTAAATTACCATTCATTTTGCTAACATGGTTTAAAAATAACGTTCCAAGCAGAAGTCGATCCTTTCTGGGTATCCTATTCCACACATATCCCTTGAATAAATCTTTAACAAGAAAAACTTCGCCATCATTTAGATTTTCAGTTTCTCTAATAGCTTCTTCCAATAGCTCATTTACATCAATCATGTTGTCCACTCCTTATTAATAATAATATCAACAACATTGTTGATATTATTATACGTATATTCACAGTCAAAGTCAATCCGTAAATAAGAAAAGCCACCAATCAAGGAAGTAACACCTCTCATTTGGTCGCCATTTCTGATATCCTATATCTCAATATCTATTTCAACACCTGATTTAAATTCAACAGTGAGCTTATCATCAAATACCGTAACTTTTTCAATAAGCCGCCTTACTAATTGCTCATCATATTCCTCCAACTCGCAGGATTGTTCATTTAAGAAATCAGTCATTTCAGCGATTCGTTGCCTTTTTCCTTCACGCTCTGCATTCTCTGCAAGTGCATTTTGCTTCAATTCTCGAAGGCGGTAAATTTCATCAGCCACATCTTCATAGTCATTCTTGGACTTTGCTTGTATAAGAAGCTGTTGTTGTAATTCTTCCAATTTGCCATCAATATCATCGGTGGCATTATCATTTTCTTCATTAAATACAGTAGCTATGTTTTTCTGCAAGGTTGAGAGGAAGGGTTCTTTGTTAGCCAAAAGCTCGTTAATAGCCTTGACCACTGCTGTCTGCAATGTTTCCTCGTTTATGGTAGGAGCAGTGCATTCAGACCCTTTTTCCTCCAATCGGCTAACACATCTCCAAACAATAGACTTGTAGCCTCTGTTATTCCAATGTACCCGTCGGTAAATATCGCCGCAGTGTCCGCAGTAAACAATACTCGATAAAGCATACTTGCTGCTATAGACTCGCTTTTTACCGCCTTTGCGGCCACGAAGATTTGCTCTTCGAACCATCTCTTCTTGAACTTGCATAAAAAGCTCCCTTGGAATAATCGGCTCATGGCTGTTTTCTACATAATACTGGGGAACGATGCCGTTATTCTTGACCCGCTTTTTAGAAAGGAAATCAACCGTATATGTCTTTTGTAGAAGGGCATCACCGATGTACTTTTCATTCTGCAATATCTTTTTTAGTGTTTCTGGTCTCCATTTGGCTTTGCCTGCCGCTGTAAGAATACCGTCTGCTTCTAGTCCTCTTGATATTTGTAAAAGACTAGCTCCTTCAAGGTACTCTCTATAAATCCGTTTAACAACCTCTGCACCCTCGGGGTCGATGACTAGTTGCTTGTTTTCATCCTTGGTGTATCCAAGGAAACGCTTATGGTTGACCTGGACTTCACCTTGTTGATATCGATACTGAATGCCCAGCTTAACGTTCTGACTTAAGGATTGGCTTTCCTGTTGGGCAAGGGAAGCCATAATAGTCAGCATAATTTCACCCTTGGAATCCATGGTGTTGATATTTTCTTTTTCAAAGAATACAGCGATGTTTTTATCTTTTAACTGACGGATGTATTTAAGGCAGTCTAGAATAAATGACGAAGAAAATGTGATGGTTGTATTCTTCAAAATGAATCTCTCTACAGGATGGGATTGTCCACGTGCCGAAACAATGATGTCATTCCGTAGTGCGCAGGATTATACTTATATTGCTCAATTGTTAGGGCGAGTTATTCGTACACCTTTGGCCAGAAGGATATCTTCTGATGCTGAACTTAACAGCGTCAGCTTATTCCTTCCATACTTTGATGAAGAAACGGTAAAAAATGTTGTTAATGCTTTACGTGACAGTGAAGCAATTATGCCAACAGAAACAGGAACTAACAAAGAGCTTGTAACATTAGGGCGAAACTTGGCATATACAGACGTGTTTGATGCAATGGATAACCTCATCACTTACCGGATAGATTCAGTTCGTAAGCAAGCACCATTAAAATTATTAATTCAGATTTCTCGTGCTCTTACCATGGATGGTATCGACTTAGAAGCTCAAAAGACTATCAAAAACGCAGTGTTGTTAAAAATGCATGAGGAAATCACGCGGATCAAAGAAAGTGGTGATTTTGAAAACCGAGTAGCTGCAATCACTGGCTTTGAGCTTGGCACGTTGACATTTGATTATGGAGACAATGCCTATTCTTTTG
The DNA here is from genome assembly GCA_017413105.1 of Butyrivibrio sp. Lineage (GTDB taxonomy): Bacteria > Bacillota > Clostridia > Lachnospirales > Lachnospiraceae > Butyrivibrio. The sequence goes on from JAFPVA010000086.1 coordinate 5,605, forward strand.
ATGAGTCCTCACAGACTATGACAGTATCAGAGTTTGATATTTCTCGTCATTTTGAACAATCGGGAAAATTGTTAGGGGAAGGCTTGCACAAAGAATATTGGATTCGGAATAGTACCAGGGATCATATTGATGTAAAAGTTGAAATAATCGTTCTTACAAATGATACTAATGCAATGGAAAGAATAAATGATTTCGCAGAGGAAGAATTTATTACACTGTATGAAAATAACAAACGCGCCATTGCAAAGCTAAATGAGGCACGAAAGAATGTTTATGAAAGATTAATCAACGCTTCAGCACAACCAATTGCAGTGCCATGGGTATTGCCGGATTCAATCGATTTTTATCTGCCAGACGATAGAATAAAGTTTGAACAACATCTCTACTGTGCTGAGGATGGCACATTCCAAACATCACTAAATAAATGGGAAAGCGGAGTTATTGATGAAGAACTAAAAAATGGCGCTATTTGCTGGTTGCGTAATCTTGATCGTAAAAAATGGTCACTCGAAATTCCGTATGAAGTTAACGGCGTTACCACTTCCATGTTCCCAGATTTGGTAGTTGTGAGAGCTGATACAGAAGGTTATGTTTTCGACATTCTTGAACCTCATGACCCTAGTCGTAAAGACAATTACCCCAAAGCTGTAGGATTAGCAAAATTTGCTGAGAAACACTGGGATAAATTTGGTAGGATTCAACTTATTCGACTAAAAAAAGGTGTGGATGGTCGTGACCATTTCTATCGTCTTGATATGGGAAAAACAACGGTTAGAAACAAAGTACGTGGCATTATATCAAATGAGGAGCTTGACAGAATTTTCGATACAGATGCGGAGAGAGAAGATTAAATTCTACATCTATCCTGTCAACTCAACCCCTACAAAAATAGGCGTTATCTAACCTGTCAACTCAACCCTATCACTTTCAGGGCAGTTGATATGTTACCTCAAACAATAAAAATAAGGGTTTCCTGATATGAGAACCTCCGGCAAAGTAGCCTATAGAAAAGCTCAATGTCTGGAAACCCTTTATTTATATAGGCATTTGCAATCCTTCTACTTCTCCACCCTTGACATCAAGACAACACACTCCACGTGTGTCGTCTGCGGAAACATGTCAAAAGCTCTAACAGACATGATTCTATACCTGTCAGAGAGTAATCTCAGATCCCTTGCCAAAGTCGAAGGATCGCATGAGACATACACGATCACAGAAGGATCCTTTACTCTTATGTATTCCAATGCCTCCCTGCTGCAGCCTTTTCTCGGAGGATCGATTATTATGATTTCCGGTTTGGTACTGATTTCTTCCTCCTGTTTTCCGACATTCCCAAGAGAGAACCGTGCATGGGATATTCCATTATCTTCTGCATTGTGACGAGCATCTTCCACCGCTCCCGGTATTATCTCTATTCCGGTAACGGATTCTGCCAAGTCGGCCAACTGCAAGGAGATCATGCCCACCCCACAGTAGAGATCCAGGATCTCGGAGATTTGCATGTTACTGATCTCTTCTCTGATGAACGAGAACATCTTCTCAGCAACATCGGTATTCACCTGGAAAAAGCTTTCCGGACGTATCCTGTATCTGATCCCGTTGACGGTTTCTTCCAGATATCCTCTTCCCTTGATGTTCACAAGCTGGTCATATACATTGTCCTCGGTATGACTCCTGTTGATACCTACAGTAATGAAGAGCTTTTTCAAGCCCGCCTCACCCGCCAGCCTATCTGAGAGTTTTCTGATAGGCTCCAGATTCCTGGATGCTGTTTCAAAGAGAACGGAAATGCCTCCATTTCTGGTTTTCCTTATATTTATTCTTCTGAGATATCCTCTTCTGGCAGAAGGATCATAGGCCTCTATACCTTCCTCCTTTATCAGTCCCGATACGATAGACAGCATCCGGTTCAGGTCATCATCGGCAAGCAGGCATCTGTCTATCGGCACGAGTCCTTCGCCTTCGTTTGAAGAATAACAGAGAGCCAATTCTCCTCCGACTCTTCTGACCTGCACCGACAGTTTGTTCCTGTAACCCATTCTTTTCGGACTCTCTATGATGGTATCCGCCGTGATATCTGTTTTTCCAATCTTCTCAAGGCAGTCGTTCACATGCTTTAACTTATATCTCAGTTGTTCCTCATATGCCATGGAAGACAGGGAACATCCTCCGCATTTGCCCGCATAGGGACATTCGGAACGTACACGAAAAGAAGATGCAGAGAGGATCTCTTCGACAGTTCCCAAACTGATTTTCCCTTTTTTCCCCGTGATGCGTATCCTTGCTCTCTCTCCCGGGATCATCCCTCCGGCAAAGACAACGTCGTTTCCGACCCTGGCGATCCCTTTTCCGTCTACAGAGACATCGGTACACTCACAGATATATGTACTTTCCTTATCCAGCATACTTGCATTCCCGTTTATATGTTCATTATGTTTATTATATCACTTGGCTTATTATAAGAAGAGGATGCCTTCTATTTTAGAGTACGAAATAACGGACTTTATATGTGCTATCATTATTCTGAGAAATACTATTCGGAGGTGCATTATGGAAATAGCATTACTTGTATTGGTATCCATAGCAGTCATTCTTCTTGTAATAATAATGATCTTCCAGTTTCTGAGAAGACCGTCTTCAGAAGTCATCCAGGATGAGATGGCTTCGATAAGACAGGAATCAATCCAGTCCCAATCCAATATGAGAAAGGACGTGAACGATCATCTGAGGTCCCTTAACCGTATAACCCTTGAGACGGTCTCAAGATCTGCTGAGACTTCAGCGAGGAATGCCGAACTGATGCGTAATGCCATAGATTCGAGACTTAATGACATACGCAATGAGAACAGGGAAGCTCTCGAGGCGATACAGACATCGGTGAACGAGAAACTCTCTGAAGAGCTGTCGAGCAGTCTTGAAAGATCTTTCAAGAGCGTTAGTTTCCAGCTGGATCAGGTATCAAAAAACCTGCACGAGATAGAAACGATAGGAACTGACATAAATGGTCTCAAGAACGTCCTTTCAAATGTTAAGAACAGAGGTACCTGGGGCGAAGTACAGCTGGAGTCAATACTAGAGGACATACTGCCCCCGAACCAATATATGACACAACACTCCCTTGAGGGGAGAACTGAAAGGGTCGACTTTGCCATCAGACTTCCGGGAAAAGACGGATCCGAGATCATTCTTCCAATCGATTCAAAATTTCCAATGGACAAATACGAGTCATTTCTGGAAGCGGAAGCCGGAACCGATGCCGCCCTTAAAGACAGTGCAAAGGGTCAGCTCATATCTGCTATAAGGAGTCAGGCAAAGAGCATTTCGAAAAAGTATATCGTTCCACCGTATACTACCGACTTCGCAGTCATGTTCATCCCCTCGGAAGGTCTCTACAACATTCTGATGTCTGACGCAGGAATCTATGCAATGCAGCAGGAGACACATGTCCTCATCTCCGGCCCCGTCAATACTGCCGCTCTTCTGAATTCGCTCCTGATGGGTTTCCGCACCATCGCCATACAGGCGAGGACGTCCGAGATCACAAGAGCCCTTAAGGATATCAGAAAAAACATGGATAATCTTGTGGATCTGGTACAGATCAGCCAGAGGAATGTCTCCTCCGCATCATCGAATCTTGACAAACTCTCTTCTTCCCTTTCAAGGCTCAGGACAAGGCTGGAACGGATCGAGGATCTGGATGACGGTTCCGGGGAGGCTGATGAATAGAATGCTTTGAAAAAAGTAAGGGCTTTATGCGTCTGCATAAAGCCCTTTGTTGTTTTAGGTATTAAAGATCATCGATCACGATGCATCAGACACCGAGCCTTGCCTTTCTGAGCTGCTCGGCCTTTCTGAAGTTCGGGTTGCCCTCTCTTCCGTTGAGCGGAAGGAGCTTCTCGTTTATGGCATCGAGTATCTCATCGACCTGCGGGAAGAAGTACTGATCGTACTCTGAAGCAGGTGTTACCCAGTTCTGTGAACCGAGTACATAAGGAGCTGCATCGAGATAATCGAAGCTCAGCTGCGCGATGTTGGCTGCCATGTCATTGAGCACGCTGCCTCTTGTAACTGCTTCGCTCACGAGCAGGATCCTTCCGGTCTTCTCTACGGACTTGCAAACAGGCTCATAGTTGAACGGAACGACGCTCCTTGCATCGATGACTTCTGCTGATACTCCGTACTGTTCCTCAAGGATCTTAGCTGCATCGAGTGCCTTGTAAAGTGAAGGTCCGATAGTGAGGATGGTAACGTCATCACCATGTCTCCTGATAGCGGGCTCGCCAAGCGGTACTTCATAGTAGCCTTCCGGCACACCGGTCTCGACGAACATCTCGGGCTGATCATAGAAATTCTGGCTCTCGAAGAATACGACAGGGTCGGTTCCGGAGAGAGCTGCGTTCATCATACCCTTAGCATCGTAAGGAGTTACAGGATAAACGACCTTGAGTCCCGGGATATGAGCACAGAGAGATGTCCACTCCTGAGAGTGCTGTGCACCGTATTTGCATCCTACTGCAACACGGAGTACAACAGGCATCTTGAGGATGCCGCCGGACATTGCCTGCCACTTAGCCAGCTGGTTGAAGATCTCGTCTCCGCAGCGGCCGATGAAGTCGCCGTACATGAGCTCTACTATTGCTCTTCCTCCGCTTACTGCGTATCCGACTGCGCTTCCTACGATAGCTGCCTCGGAGATCGGGGAGTTGAACAGTCTGTGGCGCGGTACGGAATCGACCATGTTCCTGGAAACTGCGAATGCGCCGCCCCAGTATGCAACGTCCTCACCGTACATTACCAGTGTTCTGTCTACATAGAACTTGTCGAATATTGCTTCGAAGATACCGTCTCTGATACCGAAGCACTTGATCTTCGGAACAGCCTTGCCGTTCTTCATGTAATAACGCTCTCTTCCCTTGAGCTGCTGTACTCTCGGGTTGTCTTCCTTAGCTGTGAGCATGTCATCTACAGGAGCGTCGGTCATGGAATCCATGTGCTCATTGGAGAACATGAGGTCTTCAATGAAGTGAGGATTCTTCTCATAATCGGTATAAGGAGTGAGGGTCTTGTCGGAAGCAGCCTTGAATACTGCAAGGTTCCTTGCGATGACTGCCTTCTCGAGATCCTTGATCTCTTTCTCGGTAGCTACGCCTGCTTCGATCAGCTTAGCTGCGAATGCAGGGATCGCATCCTGCTCTTTCCATGCGTTGATCTCTTCCTCTGTACGATATGCGTTGACGTCTGAAGGAGAGTGTCCGCCGAATCTGTATGTCACTACGTCGAGCATTACAGGGCCGTCTTCGAGTGCTTCAGGGATCTTTCTCTCATAAGCATCGATGACTGCCATTACGTTGAATCCGTCAACACGCTCTACATGGAGCTGTGTCGGGGAAACACCTGCAGCAAAACGTGCGATCATGTCATAAGCCATCGTCTCACCCTTTGTCTGTCCGCCCATTCCATAATGGTTGGTAGCAAAGTTGAAGATGATCGGGAGGCCGCCCTTATTGTATCCCTCTTCCCATAGATACTTGTACTGGTCCATTGCTGCGAAGTTGATTCCTTCCCAGACAGGTCCGCATCCGAGGGAACCGTCACCGAGGTTTGCTATTGCGATACCGGGCTTCTGGTTTACCTTCTTGAAGAGTGCAGCTCCTGCTGCCACGCATGCGGATCCTCCGACTATTGCGTTGTTCGGATAGATACCGAAGGGCTGGAAGAAAGCATGCATCGATCCGCCGAGTCCTCTTAAGAATCCGGCATCTCTAGCAAAGATCTCAGCCATTGCGCTGTAGAGGAAGAACTTCTTTGCAAGGTCCTTAACATCAGTGTGCTCGATATTCTCCTTGACGAACTTATAGATATGTCCGCCGAGGAAGTTCTCCATGATGCTGGTCAATTCTTCTTCAGTGAGCTTATGTATAGCGGAGAATGCCTTTGCGATGAGCTCGTTGTGGCTTCTGTGGCTTCCGAAAGTGAAATCGTCAACAGTAAGATAATAAGCTTCTCCGACTGCGACTGCTTCCTGACCTGTTGAAAGGTGAGCCGGTCCTTTATAGCTGCATGCTATGCCTTCATATTCACTCTTAGTCTTGATGTCGTTCAGCATGAGCTCAAACGTACGGATCGTGAACATGTCTTCATAGATGCGCATGAAATCTTCTTTCGTGAACTTGGAAGATTCTTCTTTGATCGTCTTGTTGTACTGATTTACGGGAATGTCTGTAAAGGTTATCTTTCCAGGCGCTCTCATCTCATTAGGATCTACATAAATCGATTTTGGCATATTATTTTTCCTTTCTTATTTTAAAAGTAATACCCATTACTTCATCTGCATCATGTCATAGTTCTCAAGATAAGCTACGAGAGCTTTCAGGAACTTGGCTGCATCTGCTCCGTCCATAGCGCCGTGATCGAAGGTGAGGGACAATCCCATTGCGGGATATGTCGATCCGTCTCTCTTGAGCCTGTATGTTATCGTATCAACACCCAGGATTCCGGTCTGAGGAGGATTGATGACAGGAGTGAAGGATTCGATTCCGAAGGAACCGAGGTTGCTAACGGTGAACGTAGCCTGTCTTGCATTGTCAGCAGGCAGTTTTCCTTCCTTGGTCAGTCCTATGAGAGTCTTGAGTTCCTTTGAAAGTGTGAGCAGTGACATATCGGAAGCACCGATAACTGCAGGAACGAGGAGTCCCTTCGGTGTATCGACTGCAACGCCGATGTTTACCTTCTTGAACTTTCTCATGGTCTCGCCGTTCAGATGAGCATTCAGCATCGGGAAATCTGCGACGACCTTTGCAGCTGCATGTACGACTATGTCGTTCAGCGTGATGCCTGCAAACTGTTCGTTCTCCTTGAACTTCTTGCGGAGGTTCATGATGACCGTTGCATCGAAGCTGGAGTTGAGCGTGAGCTGCGGGATCCCCTGGAGAGAAGCAGTCATGCTCTTCTTGATGTACTTCCTTACGCTGTTGAGCGGTTCGTCCACATATTCGGTCTCTGCGGCAGGAGCAGCCTTCGGTGCAGGAGCAGCTGCGGGAGCAGTCTCTGCTGCCTTGACGGGCTTGGCCTCTTCGACCTTCTTTGGAGCCGTAGCGGCAAATGCCTCGACGTCTCTTGCTATTATCCTTCCCTCAGGTCCCGTAGGAGCGATTCCTGAGAAATCTTCTACTCCGAGCCTTGAAGCAAATGTCTTTGCTCTCGGAGATACAGGTGTATCGGTAGAAGCCTTGCCTGTTGACTTGACTTCTGCCTTCGGGGCTGCTGCAACGGGTGCTGCAGTAGTTTCTTCTTCTTTCTTTGTTGCGCCGCCACCGCGTGTATATGCGGTTCCGGGCTTTCCGATGACACAAACTGCATCGAGGCACGGTACTACATCGCCCTCTTCATAGAAGATGTCGAGCAGTTCGCCTTCGAATTCCGATTCCTGATCGATTGCAGTCTTGTCTGTCTCATAAGAGAATAGGATATCGCCCTTCTTAACGGGGTCTCCCACTTTCTTATGCCATGTCGAGAGTATGCACTCCTCGACCGTGATTCCGATCTTAGGCATGATGACGACGTCGACATCGGGGTTCTCGGTCTTGACATCAGCCTTAACTTCAGGTTCTTTTATCTCTTCCTTCTTCTCTTCGACTTTTTCCTGAACGGGAGCTTCAGCTTCTTTCTTCTCGACCTTTTCTCCGGCTTCTCCGATCACACAGACAGCCTCAAGGCACGGAACCACATCGCCCTCTTCATAGAAAATCTCCAGTAACGTGCCGTCAAATTCGGACTCCTGGTCAATAGCAGTCTTATCGGTCTCATAAGAGAAGAGGACATCTCCCTTCTTGACGGGGTCTCCCACTTTCTTATGCCATGTTGACAGGATGCACTCTTCGACCGTGATTCCTATTTTAGGCATGATAACAGTATTTGCCATATTACCCTCCAAAAATGAATATTCTAGAATAGTCACCAAAAACGAGGAAAATCCTCAGAATTTCCTAAATTTATTATATCTGAATACCCCTGAATGTCAATTGAAAGAACCTTTTTTCAAGCATCAGAAAAGGGGTTTTTCAAAAGCTTTTCTTATTATGTCAAGAGGTTCTTCCGGTTCCTCTCCTGACTGCTCCGCAGATGACTTGTGAAAGGCCCTTTTTATTGACTTTTATGCCCAAATGCCATAACATTTATTGTGAGATAGAGGGATTATATACAGTTATAAAAATTCCCGCTGGTATCATTTAAATCTATATAAAAGATTAGGAGAATTCTATGGAAAATCGTTATGATGTTGCAGTCATCGGCGGAGGCCCTGGCGGGTACGAGGCTGCTATAAGATGCGCTCAGTACGGTCTCAAGACTGCTCTGATCGAAATGGACAAATTAGGCGGAACATGCCTCAACAGAGGATGCATCCCCACAAAGGCTCTCCTTCACGGAGCCGAGCTTTATCAGGAAGCTAAGAACGCAGCCTCATTCGGAGTAAATGTAGGTGACGTTACATATGATTATGCCAAGATAGCCGCTCATAAGGACAAGGTCGTAAGCAGACTCGTTGGCGGTGTCGGTGCACTTGAAAAGGCTAACGGCGTCGACGTCATAAACGGCTTCGGAAAGCTTGATGACGCTAACACCGTTGATGTCAACGGACAGAAGATAAAGGCAGACAACATTATCCTCGCCATGGGATCCACACCTTCAAGGCCTCCTATCCCGGGGCTTGACGGAAAGAACGTCATGACCAGCGATGATATCCTCGCACTGAAGGAGATCCCCGACAGCTTCGTCATCATCGGCGGAGGTGTCATTGGTATGGAGTTCGCTACGGTATTCGGAACTCTCGGAAAGAAAGTAACCGTAATAGAGATGCTTCCTTTCGTCATCCCGGGAATCGAGGAAGAGATCCGTTCAGCACTCGTAAAGAACATGAAGAAGATCGGCGTCAATATCATCACCAGCGCCAAAGTCACCTCCATCGAGGGCGGCGATACCGTAAAGGTCAACTATGAGCTCGACGGCAAGCCTCAGACAGCAGAAGGTGCATGCTGTGTTGTAAGCGTCGGAAGAAGTCCTATGACAGCAAACTGCGGACTTGAGGAAGTCGGCGTCAAATTTGCAGAGAGGAACGGCAGACCTACAAGATACATCCAGATAGATGACTGCTGCCAGACCAATATCAAGAACATCTATGCTATCGGTGATATCACCCCGAAGATCCAGCTCGCTCACGTCGCTTCCGCTCAGGGCATGGTCGCAGCTGCAAACTGTGCTAAGAGGACTGCAACGATGAACTATGATGTGGTTCCTGCATGTCTCTATACATCTCCTGAGATCGCATACGTAGGTCTCTCAGAGACGAAGGCAAAAGAGGCCGGCTACGAAGTAGAGGTCGGATCCTTCAACGTAGCCAATAACGGCAAGGCTATGGTCATGGGAGAGAATCAGGGAATCGTAAAGATCATAACCCAGAAGACCACAGGCAGGATCCTTGGCGCTCAGATGTATGCTCCAAGAGCAACAGACATGATTGCTGAAGTCGCTGTAGTCATGAAGAAGGGCGGAACCTTTGAGGACATCGCAAATACGATTCATCCTCATCCGACGGTTTCCGAGACATTGATGGAAGCTGCACATGATGTCGAAGGAATGTCCACGAATGCTATGCCCAAAAAGTGACAATTGAATCATAAACAAACAACAATAAAGGCCATGTTTTTGATAAAGCATGGCCTTTCGTGTTTTCTTATATTATTATTTGAATATGTCGAGAAGAGAATTGATCTTTAAGATGAACATCACATCATACTGATACATGGAATCATCAATCTCTCCCCCTTTATAGATCTCAAAATGGCAGTTATCAACTATCTGATATTGATGATCTTCCAACCACTTTTTCTTCAGATACTCAATATTCCTGTCTATAGTCTCCAAAAGAGGCCCTGTAAAAGTAAAAACTATACAGGTCATTGGGGGAATAGTTCTTCGGAATTTCGTTTTTTCTTCGCCTCCAAAACTCTCCTGATAATAAAGAATCGTTTTTCTGTCGTCGGCGACCTTGCAGACCATAGAGTACAACTCTGATGTTCCGTTCCCATGAGTACTGATATACTCCCTTCTTCTGTCATTTAATGTTTTAGTGTCGATATCCAGAACAACTACATCAACGTTCAATTCTTTTGTATACCCGTCAATATCAATGATCTTAAACTGTGGTTCCTCGCGTCCAGAGACCACAAGATCGAAACTGATCGGGTTAAATTGTCTGTAGGGCACTTTATGATTTTTTATCTGGTTAACGGAAGCACCGTGATAGCTTGAAAACGCCTTGTAAAAGCTCTTTTCCCCTGTATATCCATATCTTTCCGAAAATCTCTGATCTACATTCTCTCCTGAAACTATCTCCTTAGCAGCCTCGCTCATCCTTCTGCCAAATATATATTTTTTTATGCTGAGCCCAGATATAACCTGAAACTCCGGTTCTAAGTCTCTGGTTTCAAACTTTCTGTCAAGATCCTCCATCAACGTCGTGTCAAAAAGATGTTGTTCTATATAGCTCAGAATGCTCCTTATCTTGGTAATAATATCCCTTCTCATCATTTCTCTTGCTCAATCGTTCCATCCTTCATAATAAAAACATGATCCGCATACATGCACAGATCACTGTCATGAGTCACCATGATAAGAGAAGCATCATATGTCTTGCACATCTGTACAAGCAGCTCCATAACGTTCTTCCTGTTATTCTCATCAAGGTTACCCGTCGGCTCATCTGCAAATATGATCTTTGGCTTGTTGATAATGGCTCTTGCAATCGCTACCCTCTGCTGTTCCCCTCCCGACAGTGTTTCAGGCATCTGATTCAGTATGTTCCTGATCTCAAGACTGTTGACGATTTCATTAAAGAGTTTCCTGTCTTTTTGCTTGATAATATAGTTCGGAAGCAGAATGTTATCTCTTGCACTGATCTCCTTTATCAGATTGAATGACTGATATATATAACCGAATTCATATCTTCTTATATACTCCAGATCAGTCTCCTTATATAGATCCATCTCATCATAGATTATTGTACCTTTGGATGGAAGCAGCAAAGTAGCAAGCATTTGCAGCAGTGTTGACTTGCCTGATCCGCTTTTCCCCATAATGATGTTGATCCCCTGTTCAAAGGAGACCGTGACATCTTTAACAGCCTGTATCCTGCCGTTCGAATATGATTTTGAGACCTGCTGAGTTTCAATTATCTTCATAATACCGTCCCTTCTGTAGTGCAGAATCTGCAACGTTATTCCTTGTTTCTGAGTGCGTCTGCTATATCTATCCTATACAGGCTCCTGACACTGATATAGGCTACTATAAACGCCAATATCAGTACTGCAAACAGAACTACTATTATTTCCATAATATATGTCAACAGTACTTCCGGCTGTATCGGATAAAAGCTCTTGGAAAACAGCTTTAAGGAAATCACACATATCAGGATGCTGAACAAAAAACCAATCAATACATAAGTTACATATTCCAAGCTTTTCATCAGATAATAGCTGCTCTTTTTTATCCCTATCGTTCTTAATACTGCAGTATTGAGTCTGTCTTCCTTCATGTCAATGGATATCATGGAGTAGAGAGCATAACCTACAGACAGCACCACAAGGATAAGTATGACAACAGTAGATATATTGATTATCCTATAGAACCTCTTATAAAAGTCTTCTGTAAATCTGGATTCTGTGATAAGAGCATTTCTGGATGAGAGAGCTACTCTGTTGAATAATCGTCTGACAGTATCATATTCTTCATCTGAGATCTTTTTATCAATATAGCAGGTCAGACTATCGATCTTGTTTAAAGCTCTGTTCATAGATGCGGTTTCCTCTGTCCAGATTATTACCGGAAAACCATATCCGCCGGCTTGTATGTACTTGTCCTTATAGAAGTAATTTTCCCGGATAACCTTACTTATTACGTACTCATTTTCATAGTATTGAATCTTGTCAAAATTATCCAACGCTTCGCTATATGTTCCGGTATAACCTACGGATGCCAGTTTTATCGTGTCTCCGTCCTTAAGGAAATCCTCTTCCAGTTGTCTTGTCCCTATGATGACCGGTTCACAGAATATGACTATCTTCCCCGGTGCCAGGTCCTTTTCAATATCGATTTCAGGATATAGCGATCTGAAGGTATCAATGTTGTTCCCCTTTACGGTAAAGGTTGCAAAACAGTCAGTGAAGCTTATATCATCAGGTATACTTGGCACTTTATGCGAATCTATATAGTTTTGTGTCCCGACAAATGCCATATAGCTACTTCTGTCTTTCAAAGTGTTCCAGTACTCTGAGTCTGTTTCAGGGACAACCATACATTTATCTCCACTCAAACCATAATTGAAGTAGACCTCTTCATATTTTGACAATTCTTCTTTTACCTTCAAGATATCGCTGTAACTATAGAAAGAATCTGTAGAATTGAGAGAGAATCCTGCAACATAGATCGATCTCCATCCTTTTGATGCATTTGCTGTTATATAATAGTCTTCCCCCTCATAATCAAGAAACTGCCCATATTGTCTGTCATAGTCGATACATTGAAAAAGCGCTAAGATCACGCCGACCAAAATGATGAGCGCCAGTACTCTTTTTATCTTTCGTTTTGTAAAGACAGAATACAGCTCGATAATATAGTTTGATGTGAACTTATGTTGTTTTGCCTGTTTCGTCGATTGTTTTTCTCCTATATTGAGCAATACAACAGCAATAAAAGACAGAATAAAGGCTATGATAACGAGGGAGGCATATAATATATTGGAAAATACATACCTGAAATATATCCCTTCCTCAAAAAACTTAAAGAACAGGATATAGAACACTATCCCCAACATCAGGCCAGAAGCGAAAGGTAATGCCGTAACGCTGAAACTCACCATCAGATAATCCGCTTTTGAGATACCAATTCCGAAGAACACACCTTTTTCCTGGCTCAGAGACAAAAGATGCATCCTTTGGATCATATACAAAATGTATGTGCCCAATAATAGATACAACCCCGAAAAAATAAAAGTATATCTTTTTATTGGTTCCTGAAGAATCACAAACCCAGAAGAATAAACTTCGTCATTCGAAACAATCCTGTCCGTATCATAAATACCTATGATCTTTTGAATATTACTAAATTCTTTATAGTCCATTACTCCAGAATAATAGAGCATAATAGACTCTGCTGTTTTATATTTATGTGCAACCTGTTGTGCCACGAGTACATTTGGATAGTCATTCTCTCCTATAACTATCTCATCAAGATTATTCCAGTATCCGGAATAATCCTTTATAAACCCCGAAATCTTGAAAACGATCTGTTCCTCATCAATATCAAGCTTTATCAAGTCTCCTATATTAAGTATCTTATCAAACACATATCTATAGCGTTCTTCAAGGCAAATTTCATCTTGAGACAATGGAAAAGATCCTTCTGTTAAGGATATTCTTCCAAGTTCCAGTGCGCTTTCGTCATACGATCCAATAGATACATAATAGTCTGTTTCATTGATTGAATAATTACCAGAATGAGTTATAATGCCGTATTGTATCAGTCTTTCATGCTCCAGGATGATATCCAAATCTTCCTGCGATATGCCATGTACAAGATAATGATATGAACCATAATGATCTAAAAGGGTCTCCATGCTATCTTTGTTGGAACTGTTTATAAGCATATTGACACTAAGTATAGTTATGGTTAAAAGCATCACGAATACAAACACAGTAACTCGTGTTTTCTTATGATACCTGTTATATGCGCTTACTACTCTTCCAATCATCATTTTCCCCCAATTATATGCCAAACCATCTTCTATAGCCAAAAGTCGAAGCCTATATTATCAGCAGAATCAATCTATAATAACTATTTGGATAAACAAAGATATCAACAACTCAATTCCCAATGCTTCGGTTAATTTGAATTGTTTTTGCTGTAAAAATATATCTTCCCCGTCACATTGATGGTTAGAGAAGAGACAGTTTTCATTGCAAAAGCATTGTATGCCGTTCCCCCTGAGACGCCATATGAAGAATACTATGTATATATCGTACCATCTATCTATATCGGCGATGTTGGATGGGATGTGCCCGAAGGAGAAACCTTATAATACTCTGTCAATCTAGTAGGGTTGGCAAGATTAGCATATGTTTTGATATAAAGATTTCCTGCCGGTATATTAAATGTTGGGGTCCATGTACATGCATTACTATATATTCCATCTATTGTAATGGAGAACGATTTCCCTGCATGATAAGTATCAGCATAAAGAACTCCCATATATACAATCATAGTCATCGATAATATCAACATCATTAATAATACTCTCTTCTTTTGCTAATCACTCCTCTGAAAAAGCTTTATCTTGCATTCATCAATACTATCTCTGTGCACAAATTACAGATTTCATCAAATTCCAAAGGTTTTTTTGAATACAGTTCATAAGTCTCAAAATTATTTCCCATATTATATGCTATTGAATACTGAAGATCCTCTCCTTTATTCTCACTTACATACCCTCTCAGATTAAAAGAATACTTAGTATCCGGAACATCTACAGCCCTTCCATATCTCTCTTGACTATTTTCTGCATTTGGATGCAGTTTCAACTCCCATTCAAGGACCTGTTGACATGACGATGCCTTGCCCACCAACATCAGTGTGTTGTATTCTCCTAAATACTCAACAATGGCCACTTCATCAGAATAGTAATAGTACCTGATCTCATCATATCCATTTATATGTTCAGGAACTCGGAATACTTGAATACTGGTCTTTTGTAACACTTCTTCCAGTGAATCATATTCTACAGCTTCTTTAGGGATCATGCTCTCTTGTCCTTTAGTACAAGAAGAGCATGATAAGAGTATAACCGCTATTATAATAGATATAATAAAAGTATTTCTCATAGTCATTTTCCGCTGACCTCTAAATACCTTCTTCATTTATATGTTCTCCTAAATTATTTAACAGTTATTATTAATTTAACATATCCCTTTCCCTTAATCTAGTATCATTTTTCTTTCTAGAATGGATACTGGTTGATATCCTATCGAGGAATCAAATAAAAAAGGCGGCCATTATGAACTGACCCCCAAAAGTTGGACCAAAAATCTAACTTAGGGAGGTCAGTTTTTGTATGGCAAAGTATAGTTTTGAATTTAAACACAAAGTGGTCATGGAGTACCTGAATGGCGAAGGTGGCTATGAGTATCTCGGAAAGA
>JAFPVA010000087.1 GCA_017413105.1 Butyrivibrio sp.
TAAAACATGCTGCCACTTTCATAGCCTGATCTACCGTCAGCCCATAATCATCCGCGTATGCTCCAAGAACTGCCTGCGAGCAATTGAATCTTTCATAAAATATCTTCATTGCTTTTTCTTTGTGTGTCATAGATCTTGACTCCGATTACTATAGTTTTTTCTGCATCCATAACAGATCATACCATCTGTCAAATTTCTTACCTATAGTCTTCATGTGAGCTGCTTTTGTATATCCCGATCGTATATGAAACTTATAGCTGTCATGTGTGAGATATTCATCCTCTTCATCACTATAGGCGGCTCCTGCAAGCAGGTTGACTATGCCCTGTTCTTTAAGCCTTTTTTCCAGCTCTTTGTACAGCAACGAACCGATACCCTGTCTGCGATAATCCTTATCAACATAGATAGATGTTGTTGCTGTCCAGTTATAAGCTTCTCTGGAACTATATGGTCCCGCATACGCATAGCCGACGATCCTGTCTTTTAATAAGCACACCATATATGGATATTTTTCTTTTGTTGTCTTAATCCTGTTTTTAAACTCTTCAACTGACGGAGCTTCATATTCAAAAGAAACAGCGGTATTCAGAACATAATATGAATATATCTCCACCAGTTTTTTAGCATCTTCGGGATCAGCGTCCCTTATAAACAGTTCTCTTTCCATATTACCTCCAAAGACAATTAGTAATCACCCATATGGATATTCCTTGCTAAGATCTATCCTCATTGATACAATACCATTTTCCTCTGATAATTCTTCGTATCCCAAACGTTTATATAGGCTATATCCAATTCTCATAACTTCCGGTTTCGTTGTGAAAACCAATTCCTTAAACCCAAGTTCAAAAGCCTTATCCGTCATTGCTTTGAGCATTATCCTTGCATATCCTTTTCCTCTGTATTCCGGTCTGATAAACAGACGCTTTCCTTCACAGGTTTCGTCGCTTATTTTCTTTATGGCAACACAGGCAATGGGTTTATCTTCTTCATATCCTACTATTATCGCTCCACCTGAATAATACCCAGGCAGATCATTCAATTCCTTATCAAAGGAAACAAAACAGCTTTCTGCCCCTTTGATATGCGAATATTCAACAAAAAGCTCTTTCACAATATCAGAATTAGTACACTCTTTCGTTTCAAAAAGCATAATATTCTCCTCCATATCCCTGACATCTTCTATAAGAGTTTTTCAACGTCCTTCGCTTTAAGAACTTTTCCGGCTGAAACTACTTTTCCATCAATTATAAGAGCCGGCATACTCATCACCCCAAAGCCCATGATCTTTTCCATATCAGTGATATACTCTATCTCCGCATCAATCCCTTTTTGAGCCACTGCTTCCTTTGCGGATGCAAGGAGAGCCTCACAGCTTTTGCATCCTCCGCCTAATACCTTGATATTCATGCCCTATCCTCCTTCAGATGAATAAATATTGAAATAAGTTGAAACCATATCCGACAATGATGATACCCACTGTACAGATGGCTATAAATGTTCCTAACAGTTTTGGCTTGATAGCTTTCTTCAGCATAATGAGCGACGGAAGACTGAGTGTAGTCACTGCCATCATAAAGCTTAAGATCGTACCGAGCAAA
>JAFPVA010000088.1 GCA_017413105.1 Butyrivibrio sp.
CCTACTATAATAGCAGCTGCGCCCAATAATGTGATTACCATCTTGAGTAGATCCACGCCTGCAGTAAAGAATTCCATGATTTGTGTTGAATCCCAAACCCTTCAAACCCCGTGTTTTGTCGGTTTTCTGCATTTTTGAGTAAACCCAAGAATAGTTTTGTCGCTAATTTGTCGGAACAAAAATGCAGGTTTGAAGTGGGATTCGCCTCCTTTCTATTAGTAAAAAAAATTGATTTTTAGTAACAAAAAAGAGAGCTGTCAGGTATTCGGCATGATACAATATGCTCACGAATACCTTTGAGTATTCCAATCTGCATCTGGTGCTGATGTCGCCAAACTTCTGGCACCGGATGCGCTTTTATACTCAATCCGCTCTCTATAATTTCAATATTCAGTTGTAAAACTGCTCTAAGTTGGATCCTTGTTCCTCACGCCGACCTCCTTTCTTAGCTAGAATACTAGCTATGATTTATATGCAAAAAGCCGCCTACAATGTAAGCGACTTCTTGAACACACTATATTAGTTTTGAACCGCGATGAACTTTACCCATACAGAACGGACAATCTGTTCCCTTCTGTCTGATCTGTACTGAGCATTGCCAGTGATGACCTTTATCACATTTCCACCACACCTTTCTGTTAGAAAAAGGCATGATTGAATCCGGAGTAAGTTCACCATTTCTCTGATAATCCCATTCTGAAGCAATCTCCGGACTGTATGTCCTAAGGTCATTAACACCAGAAGTGACATAATGCTTATCAGTCTGTTGACTACATGCAAAACAGCCACATCCCTTGTCTCTGTTATATACTGACGTTTTGTACGAATGTCCTTTTGGGCATATCCACCATACTTTTCTATCAGTCCTGTAGCTTATCTTTTCGGGGGAAAGACCTTTATTCTTTTCAGAATCCCACTCTTCAAGCAGCTCAGGGTGAACCGATGCCAGATCATTTATCCCAGGTACAACCCTTTTGTTGATGCACACAGGACATCCCTGTCCGTGCCTTCTGTCGTTTACCCCAGCTTCCCATTCATGTCCTTCGCTGCAGATCCACCACACTTTACGCGAACTCTTGAAATTGACCTCTGATGGCTGCAATTCATTTTTCTCATAGTTCCATTCCTGGAGGAGCCACTGGCACTGACTTTCAAGATCATTGAACCCGGCAAGCACTTTCCTGCCATTACAATATGGACAACCATATCCAGTCGATCGGTTTGCCACCTGAGTTTCCCAATCATGACCACAATTCCCAGTCCACCAAACTTTTCTGTGACTGTTTGCGGTTACCTGTGTTGGCAACAGTCCACCATTCATTTCAAAGTTCCACTCTCTTGCAAGTTCAGGATTAACATGGGCCAGGTCATTGTATCCGACAAGGATCCTCTTGCCACTGCAATATGGACAGCCTTGCCCACTAAGCGCCCTGCTGGAAATCACAGCATCCCAGCTGTGATCTTCCTTACATTTCCACCATACCTTTCTCGAAGAACCTGCGGCAACGTCAGAAGGTGTTAGGGGCTTATTTTTCTCATAATCCCATTCTTCTATCAGCCCAGGGGCTTTGGTTGCAAGATCATTTACGCCCTTTTCCAATATGTTACCTGAGCAGTACGGGCATCCAGTTCCGGCACTTCTGCTGTAAACATACGCTTTCCAGCTATGCCCTTTTTTACAGCGCCACCATACTTTCTTTGAAGTCCCTGGTTGAACATCACACGGCCTAAGATCTCCATTCTTTTCGTGATCCCACTGCTCTGCCAGATCTTTACGTACAGTCGCCAGATCTGTCTTTCCTACTATCAATGGATACTGATTCATTCTCTTCCTGCTATTCCTTTCATTTCTTCTATAAGTTTTTCCTGCCGGGTCATTCTGGACGAGCCATGTCCCTGTTTACCTGTAAAAGGCATCGGGATTTTTCCTTCAATAAGCTCATCATATGCCTTGGGATTGAGATATTTTCTCTTCTCCTTCATTGGAAGATTTGCCTGTCTCATCAGTTCTCTGGCCAGTTCCGGGATAATATATCTTTCCACAATCTGCCTGAAATATATGTTTTCCCTTTTCAGTTCGTTGTTCTCCTTACGAATTTCCTCATATTTACTGACCAGTTCTGCATTTGCACGGCCAAGCTTATCATTGTCCTTTACGACCCTGCTCTTTGCCAGGACTTCCTTTTTATTACCTTTTGTAGCCTCAATATAATGCTCGTAGATTTCTTTCCAGTAGTTATCCAGTTCAACAAGCTTATTTGTCAGATCTTCTACTGAACTGCATCCTCGTATAAGGCCTTCAACATCAAGGTTTCTGTATCCAACAGACACCTGTATATCCTGTTCTCCTGCAGATAACTCGCGCAATTCATCAATTCTTTTGATAACCGCCTCGTTTCTCCTGAACACATGCTCCTTGATACCAGTACCATGATCTCTGGAATATGCTTCCAGTGCTGAAAACTTCACCTTTGTAATATCTCCAAGTGCGACTGTCGAGTAATACTCCTCAACGATGCTGACAAGCAGTTCGTCTGATGCTATCTTTGGTCTTGCCATTACCTTGCTCCTTTCCAGTCCCTACTAAGAACGTTCCTGTAATCTGCGCTACTATTCTGTAGTCTGAGGAGTGCCTGCTCTATTTCTTCCTGCGCTCCATTTCCTTTTCGCACCTGCTCAATAACCTTCATCAAAAACAGTCCGTCTGCATCGACTTTATCCTTCGCATTCTTCTGTACTTTCAACCGAAGACTCTCCCCATCAGGATAAAAATGTCTGCATTCATGGCATTCCGCAAATTTTCCTGAGCGGCTGTAGTTCTTCATGCATTCAGAAATATCCCCATCTCCAATATGCTCTGCATCACAGTAACCACCATTTATACGGTATGCACCACCAGGTACATGAAGCTTTATCTCCATGCTTCCATCAAGAGTAACTTCATCACGTCCCATGTAATAAGCCTCATATGCTGCGCTTTCCACTACAGTCGATAGATTCGCATAATAATTGGAACTGATATCTATGCTCTCATGTCCGGCAAGTTCTCTGCAGATCACAGGAGAACCTCCGGAAAGAATAAGGTTTATCATTGCAAGATGCCTTGTATCTCCAATGTTTATCGGGTAATCCCCATCACACATGACTTCATCACAGAACTCTCGAAGAAGCTGTTTCATCTGATGATAAGTAAGATAACCAAGTTTTGTCCTATTACCTGGCAGAAACAACGTATCCTTATCATGCTTCAGACTTCTTCCAACAGCTTTCTTGTAAGCCATAATTTCATCTGCCAGTTTCTGAGGTATCTCATACTCATGGAGGCTGTAGTCTTTTGCTATGGTATATCCATGTCCACTGTTGTGCTTTTTCAGCTTTGTCCTTCTGACTGTCAGGAAGAACCTGTTTTCTTCTGATCTGACACAATCAGCCGGAAGCAGCAAGAACTCTGTTGCTCTAAGTGGCAAAATACTTGTAAGTGTCCACCAAAGATGAATCGGAAAATATTTTCTTTTCTTCACAGCTGAAGTGTTTTCCCAAAACTCCTTTATCTTTCTGTCAAAGCTAAGATAATTGCCAAAATCTGAAAGCTGTCTGGGATGCCTGCTCCATCTGTCCAATGTGCGGTTCTCTTCTATATATTCAGCTACACTCCCAAGATATCCATCATTATCCGGAATCATCATGATAAACTGTAAAACATGTGATGTTTCCACATCCCATTTGCAGGCCTCGTCATAGTCAGCCATTCCAAAAGCCATGAGGCTTTTACATATGGATGCCATTGTTGCAAGCGCCAGTTCTCCAAGGATCATCACCATATATGCTTTCACATATCCCGTGTATACTTTTGAGTCGCAGCCTGTCCATTCAGAAACCTTTCTACCGTCCGGAATGCCAAAGTTTATTCTTCTGCGTCTGACCTCATCTGAAAGCATCCAACAGTCATCGTCGAAGCTTCCTTTTTCTATAACACCCTGTCTGACATAACTTGCAAACTTTTCTCTGGCTTCAGTCATTACTTTGTCATCGATGCTATCCACAAGTCTGATCCTGGAATAGCCATCAAGAGCCTCAGTTGTTGTCATTCTCAGCATTTCTTATTCCCCTTTCCATCAAGTCCAAAATCATACCCATATCTGCATCAGGATACAGAACAGGAAAACTCTCTATTATCTCAACAATTACAGGCATAAGCCCTTTTTCAAGGATCATCTTATATCTGTCCCTTTCGGAACCTGTTGCACTGTCGCGCTTTTTAGAAATCCTTACGAATTCTTTTATCAGAAGGTGGAACGCTGCCTTGGTATAAACTTCATAACCACAGCCAACGCAACTGCTTCTGCAGGGATCACAGCACCCGAATCCAGCTGCAGTTCTGACACAAAGCATCTCATCCTGCTTTCCAGGTGCATATCCACTTGCCAGCTTCTGTAATACTACAGGTATCTCTTCCATAGTCATTCCAAGCACTATTTCCTGTGCCCTTGTCATGGCACGTCTGACTGTGAAAGAAATCCCCTCAAGCTGGTACGCCTCCATTCCAAGAATCCTTATAAGTTCTGTCTGCTGTGTAACAGTAAGTTTCCTGTATGCCTCTCCAGAATATTTTTCCAACATCATGGCTGGAATAAATCCAAGGATTCCTCTTTCAAACATTTCCATGAGAATGAACTCCGGGCTATACCCTGAGAACGCAGCATCCTTAAGATATAAATCTGTAATCTCTGGCAGTGTTCCAATACCTCCTTTATGACTTCTGGCAAGGGCTGCCAGCATATATCCCTTTGGTTTTCCAGGCTCGTTCTCAGCTGTGAGTTCTATTCCCTGCAGATATGCTTTATTGGCCTTCCTCGTTGCAAATCTCCTGTTTCCGGCTGCTCTGGCAAAATCTTCACCAAAGAACTTCCTTGCCGTAATAAGATCCTGTACTGCATTTATAAGCGGCTCTCCCTCATTCAAATGGACAAGCTTAATGGAAAGCATTATTCCCATCGCTACCTTTAATGACTCTGGAATGAACAGTTTTATATCCGGAACTCCTGAGAATCTTTCTGTTTTGCTTGGCTTATATGGCATAAGTTTCAGTCTCAGTTGAAAATCCTCAGCCACCTGAACAGCAGCGCTATTCGGATATGTTCCACTCATTAACAGCTCCTTTGCCACATCTTTCTCATAAACAGGCTCAGGTATCGGAAGCCTCACAATATCCGTGCTTCTGAGTGCTCCAAGGAAATGCACCGCTATATATAACCAGTGGTCTGCATACTTGCATGATTCCAAAGCCTTTTTGACCAGCCCGTTTGTTTCCCATGATTTCTCATTAAAGACGAGATATGCCATCGTACTGTAATCTCTGAAAGAATAAGCTGTGTTGGAGGATTCCTTCACCTTCCTCTTATGAACAACATATCCATACTTTCCATCCTGAAGGCATTCGTTAAAGAACTCCATCATCAGCCTGGTTGATACAATCGGAAGAGATTCAGCCGTTACAGAAAACAAGGAATCCAGTTCCTGTTCTGTAAGACTGCTTATATCCTTATCGCTGTGAGATATGATAAAATCCAGTATTTTCCAACCGCTCGGCTTATCTATGATATCGTGCTCTTTAGCAAACGCAGCAAACCTCTCACATGTGAATGGATAATCATCATGGTAGGTATCAAGTAGTATCTCCAGCCTCTCACCATCAGTTCTCTGATATGCCTTGAGCCACAATGCTATCTTCGGCTCAATATCACTATATTCATTTATAAATACATGTCCGTCCCTCCACTCAGTTTCTATTCCAAACCAGTCATTCCGATCCAGGAACCCCAACAGGTCATCCCTGCACTGACAAATGTCTCTATACTTAGAGCCAATAGCATCGGCACTATTTACAACAGCTTCAAAAAGGTCAATCATCTTCTGGTTCCTCCCATCTCGTAGTAATGATCTCAAGAAATCTTTCAGTTCCTTTTTGGAGTTCAATGTTAAGATCTCCTTTATTCTGCAGATACTCGAATGCACTCTGCGGATTTCTGTCGCCTCTCCAGTATTGAACTTCTTCGATACCGCCTCCCTGCAGTACAATCTGTTGTGTATACCAATGTCTTAAGCAGTGTGTCCCCAATTCATTTTCATAAAGGAGCTGCCCATAAAGCCTTAATTCTGGATCATTACTCTTTATCAAATATGGTCTGAAATGGTCATTGATAAGCGCCTTAAATCTTGTCCTATAACTTTCATATGACATGGCATCACCATTTTCATTAACGAACATGGGACTGTAATCCTTATCAAACGTCACGCCTCTAAGGTATTCCTTATGTTTTTCATAAGCCTCACAAAAAGCTTCCCTAAATAACGGATGAACATGCTGTTCTCTTTCCCTTTTTATCTCTGCAACTTCTGCATCGTCCTCCCTGATCTTTATCTCTTTAGTAATATCAATCTTTATGTCCACGATAACCCCATCTATCCTGGTTATTGTAAGACCTGATCCCAAGGGACTGCTTTCCTGCCGCATGTTGCACACCTCCCCAGCTCTTAATCCTGTGAAGGCCTGCACACACATGCCAAAAGCAATGTCCCTTGCATAACGAAAGGCCATTGGGATAAGAATCTCAAAGGCCTTGGTTGGTAACTCTCTAAATATCTTTTTCTCTTCAGGTATTCCATTGACCTGAAAAGCAGGTATAGCTTCCCGCTTCTTCCTGCCCTGTTTGTCATAGTAAAAATGGTCTCTGTACAGTTCTGCTCGTTTCACCGCAACCTGGCCACCATACTTCCATGACAGATTTGCCATAAAGTGTGTCACAGCGGATATGCACTTACATATGGTTTCCTTTGTTCTGAAGCTGCCATCAGACTTCTTCTCATACGCATACGCATCAAAGTACTTCTGCAACATGTCCGCTGTGATCATAAACACATGCTTTACCCCGAATTCCTTGCCATGATCAACCAGAACATAGTTCAGCATTCCGCAAATATGGTAAAGCTTTCCTTCTGCATCTGAGGTTATGGGCTTATAGTTCTTAAAACCTGCGAACTCATGAAGCCTTGTAAACCTCACAATTCCATAGCCATTTTTTAGGACTATGAAAGACCTGGCATAGACCAGGCCATCATCTGTAGATGTCCTGAAAGTGTATACTCCATACCTTTCAAAATCTACTGGATTTGAATCAACTAAATCCAACATTTTTCTGTTCCTCCTTCCCTGCCTCTTGGCAGCAATAAAGGAACAGTATATCATTATTATCAGACTCAAAAACGACAAAACTCTTTATGCTGTTTTGTCTATTGTCGCCGACAATAAAAAATCCGACAAAACTCTCAATCCCAGCATTTATGCTTATTGAAAGCTTGTCGGAGGTTTTGTCGGTTCTCCTTGGGGAAATTGTTTGAATCCCAACGCCTATAAGCGCCTATCTCTCAGGCTTTTGCAGATTATAGAGCCCCCAACATTGGTTTTGTCGCTTTTTTGTCGGTTCCTTCTGCAAATTTGTCAGGATTCTTCTCCTTTCTCTTATTAAAAATTTGATTTTTAGTAACAAAAAAGAGAGTATTTAGGCTGTATGCATGTTAAAATATGCATACGAATACCGCTGAGTATTCCTAAAGTGCATCCAGTGCTCATAGTTTGCCGACCATCTGCGCTGGGTGCTACTTTGCCTAAGATTCTCTTTTTATTCGAATTTAATAAGTACCGACTTTAGGTATTGGGTGAGCGAATCCTCTTCATAAAAACTCCTTATCATCCAGCTTTCACTACATTTTCATCCGTGAGATCTATTTCAATAGTGTCATACTGGTCATCCTGTACAAGGAATCCATTCCTAAACTTATTTAGATATCTATCAAGATCAAACTTATATCTTTCATCAGCATCTGCCGTATATTTGTATAACGGATGTGTTCCTGTATCATATTTTTCTGAATAAAATGGTGGAACACCCCTTAGCTTGATTAGTAGCTTATTTCCCGGCATATTTCCAATTTCTTCAATCGTCTTTAGCTTTCTTCCGGCCTTTTTATAACTCATGCCGCTAATTATGGACTGTCCATATGTATCTGAATGATCAGGGACATCTATGGTCTCCTGTCCAATTAGTTCTGACCAATACTTCCATTTTGTAAACTCATTACCTC
>JAFPVA010000089.1 GCA_017413105.1 Butyrivibrio sp.
AAGGCCTGCAATCTGCTTTTTGGAAGAACCGGGTTCAGCTGAATTGATGGCCATAATTCCAAAGATTGTAAGCCCTACGACCATCAAAACCAGCATGAAATCGTAATCAATGAGTTTATATTTCTTAATCGGCATTTGTAGCACCATCCTGCAATGTCTGAGCAGTTCCGGAAATAATGTCATCCTCATCTCTGAGGTCAAAGTAATATGCCAGAGCCTCTTTTGTTATCTGAGCGGCATAACTGGAGGTATAACCGTTAGCAATTCTTGTTGCAATCGCGATCTCAGGCTTCTCATAAGGCGCATAACACACAAAAAGTGAATGGTTTGGCTTTGACTTTGATTCCTGCGCCGTACCTGTTTTACCTGCAACCGATACTCCAAGATTTGAATAATAGGTTTTATCCTGAACCACCTGCCTCATTCCGAGATGAATTGCATTCCAGTAGCTCTGAGGCATCTCAATCTTGTTTCTGACTGTAGCACCGTATTCCTCAAGGAGGTTACCGTTGGAATCCGTGGTCTTATCCAGAAGTGTAAGATTATAACATGTTCCGCTGTTGGCAACAGTTGTAATATATCTGGCTAGTCCTACAGTTGTAAAGGAGTTTGTACCCTGACCGATAGCTGAACGGACAGAGTCCATATCTGATACCTGCGGCTCGGATTCAACGATTTCTATTCCGGATTTTTCCGAAAGTCCATAAAGGTCTGCGTAATTAGCAAGTTTAGCAAGACCTATGTCAGATGAATAGTTGTTATTATCATCAATACCAAGCCTGTAGCCGACTTCGTAGAAGAAGCAGTTACAGGAATTTCTTATTCCACCGGTAACATTTAATCCGCCATGAGCTCTTGGATATATCCAACATTTGGGATGAATATCCAGCTTATCAAAAATACCGCCGCAATATATAACCGAATCGGTAGTTATGACTCCTTCCATAAGTCCTGCAGTAGAAGAAACCATCTTAAAAGTAGAACCCGGAGCTGTCTTCTGCTGTGTTGCATAATTGTAAAGAGGATTAGAGTTATCGCTTCGTAGCTTAGCGTAGTATTGCGCATCAACTCCATTTGCCATCATATTGTTGTCATATCCGGGATATGAAACCAAGGCCAGCACATCACCTGTATTTACATCAGTAATTACCATGGAACCTGTACAAGGATCAAGCGCAAGCTGTGCCGGTGTGATATCCAGATTTGAAACTCGGTTTAGCATAAAAGTATAGGCACTTTCTCCACCTCTTTCCCAAAGAGAAAGTTCCTCATCATCAAGTTTTACAGCTTCCTGCTCAAGAAGGATATTGCAAACCTGAGAACCCGATATATAGCCGTCCAAAAGAAGATATTTATAAAGTCTTGTCTTAAAATCAGCATCATCAGCAAGTTTATCAAGAACAAGCTTTACTACATGATTAAAAATCTCCTCAGAATCAGCATATTGATTATCAAGGTTAAGTTTTGAAACATCAACCCAGTTCATGGATATCGCATACTTAAGATATTCGGTAAGAGAAATTGTCTCATCGATTGTCCATGCTATGTACATAGAATCTTCTTTTACCACCTTTGAAGAATCCAATATACCACTGCTATAGAGAGTAGATGCAATATGGCTCATGTACCACTGATATTCCTTGGAGAGGTGGTCATAGCTGGTCTTTGTTTCATTAAGTTCATCCGAAAGTTGATTAATAACAGAATCATATTTGGTCAAAAACTGCTCATAGACAGCTTTCTCATTATCCTTGGCATCTGCCTTGGCAAAATGAGTGACATCCACGACACTGTTATCAAAAATAGCATAGTAAACATCGTAAATAGGGATAACGATATTACTGGAGCTGGATGTTTCTGTATATGTATAAGATTTGATATTCTGAATCTTTGAAGCCAGAATTCCAGCAAGGGACTGCTCGATAATATTGTAACAAGCTTCTGTAAGATCCTTATCTATAGTCAGATAAACATCATTTCCGGCAACAGAATCAACGTAGTTGCTGGTTTCAATAACCTGACCGGTATTATCTACATAGACTGTCTCAGAGCCTTTTGTTCCCTGAAGGACACTTTCCATTGCCTGCTCAATGCCTGATTTTCCGACAGTATCGTTTATTCCATAACTGCTGTTTTTTAGCTGTAACTGTGCAAGTTCATCCTCAGAAACTTTACCTGTATAGCCAAGGATCTGAGAAAAATAAACAGAATCAACATATTTTCTGGCAGTGCTCTCCTCAATGGAAACGCCATCCAAGGTGTCTGCATTTTCCATAACATCCGCAACGGTCTGCTCACTCACATCAGAAGCAACAGTCGTATCAATATACTTCTGATAACTGTTGGAGTTCATATTATATCTGATATTCAGTACTTTAAGAGCCCTGTCGTTAGTATAGCCCAAGCGCGGAACAAAAGATGAGGAATCGCCCTCAACTTCATAGTCACCAACTCCAAAGCTCTTACACAGATCATCAACGACCTCGGCAGCAGTCTTTATCTTCTCTTCATATTTCAGATCATTTACAGAGGATCTCCCGTAAACATCCGCAAGAAATCTGTTGAGAGAATTGCCCTCTACTGTAAATTCAAAGGCATTGTTCTCATTTAAAACAATCTTGAAATCCTGATCAACGCTGTCGCCATTCTCTTCGATAATATCGATAAGCCTGTTCAGGGTTTGATTAATAGATTTATTCTTGCCCTTACCGGACTTGTAAACATCCTCTATAGTTACAGAATTAGCAAGCTCGTTATAAGCAAGAAGATTACCGTTTCTGTCGTATATATTACCTCTGGTGGCAGCAATGCTCTTTTCCTTCTTGATTCGAAGCTTAAAGCTGTCAAGATAATACTCACCATTAATAATCTGCAGATAAAATAATCTGTAGATCATGACAGAAGCAAGAGCTACAAGTACAGCGCATACAACAACAGCTCTGGAAGTTATGAACTTTATAAAGCCTTCTTTAAATTCATTAAACAAACTTCTTTGCGCTCCTTTGTTCTCTATCATCAATCCTGTTATGTATCATCAGGATCAACGGGTAGAAAAATATAGCAACAATGGCTGTATAGACCATCTCCGGAATTATAACCGTAATCATATAATATCCAATGTCAAACTTTGTTCTGAAAAGGAACATAAGAACATAGCATATAAAGCCAAACAAAAAATCAGCGACAGTAATAAACACAATTGGAATAGCAATATTCTGGGAAAAGAATATTGCGTGAAATAAACCGACTATAAATCCCAGATACATATAGATAAGGGCAAAAAAGCCAATATATGTTCCGAAAAAAATATCCACAAGAAGACCACTGAAGAATCCCACAAGGAGCCCTGCTTTATCCCCTTTTATAAATCCCAAAGAAGCAACAACTATCATTAATAGATTTGGAGAAATCCCACCAAAATCCAGGACTCTGAACACAGTAGTCTGCATTATAAAAGCAAAGATTACCAATATGAAGTTTGCAAGTATTCGTCTAATGTTCATTTGATATTCTTTTTTAGCTCCAAGATAACCAAGACCACATTCATATGTTCAAAATCAACTGCCGGAGTAAGTGTTCCTGATTTTGTAAGGTTGTTGGAGTCGTCATTAATTGTTGAAATATACCCAATAAGGATACCGGGAAGATATTTGTCACTGATGTTAGACGTAACAATCTTATCTCCTATCCTGACCTTGTCTACATCATCAACAAGCTTCGAAAAGCTTATAAATCCCTGGTTATATAATTCGAGATTTCCTGAAACGATCAGATTATCTGAAGATGAAAGAACCATACCACTTACAGAAGCATTATCAGCAATAATTGACTGAACTTTTGCCCAATCAGGCCCCACATCAATTATCCTTCCAACAAGTGCACCATTAGCAATGACATTCATATCTATAGCCAGGCCATCATCAGATCCTTTATCAATAACAAAAGCATGATACCAGTTACCGGCATCCTTACCAATGATCCTTGCACCGACTTTTTCATAATTCTCGTAAGCATCATCCAGCTGATATAGATTTCTGAGTTCTGTCAGCTCATATTTATCCTGTTCAAGCGTAGTATTGGTAACAGTGAGCTCATCTATCTGGTTCTTAAGTCTCTCATTTTCTTCCAAAAGCTTTGTAATTGATGATAATCTTTCTGCAGTGTCCTTCATGTAAGTACCGACAGTAGTGATCCCCTTTTGAAAAGGCACCACAAAAATACCTGCAAAGGAGTTCAAAGGCCCTGTAAACAGGTTGGTATTGAAGGTTATGATTATCATTGCCGTACAAAGAACTGTTAAAATAAAGAGGAGATATTTACTTGGTAAAGCAAATTCGTCTCCTCTTCTCTTGATAATGGGACTCATTATTTATCCTCTTCAATTCCATAAGCAAGAGCTTTATACTGATCTTCCTTGATAATCTTTGCAAGACCAAGTGCTCCACTTCCTATAGGATTTTCAGCGATATTTACATTAAGCCCAACGCCGTTACTGAGTCTCTGAGCCAAATGTGTCACCTGAGATGCTCCACCTGTTAAATAAAGACCATGCTTAAAGATATCCGCAGCAAGCTCCGGCGGTGTCTTCTCAAGAGCAGCCTTTATATTATCCAGAATAACGTCAAAGTTTTCAACAAGTGCAAGATTTAAAATATCGGTCGGTATTTTTCTTTCAACAGGAAGTCCTGTAACAATATCTCTGCCATAAACTACGGCTTCCTTGTCTTCCTTCTCAAGCTCCTTAAGTGAAATCTTTACATTTTCAGAAGTCTTCTCACCTATTAGGAGACCAAACTCTTTACGGATAACGTTTCTGATGGACTCATCAAACTTCTTGCCACCAACTTTGATAAGCTTACTTACAACGATTCCGCGAAGTGAAAGGATTGAAATCTCTGTAGTATCGTAACCAACATTTACAACAAGTACACCTTGAGAATTCATAACATCAACATTCATTCCAAGGCCATCTACAAGAGGTTTCTTAACCATCATGATCTTCTTTGCCTTAATGCCTGCGTCATTGATAAGATCGTGAAAAGCTCTTCTTTCAACCTCTGTTACATCTTTAGGTACTGCAATATAAACTTCACATGGCTTAACTGCACCTTTCATCTGGTCAGTCAAAAACAGCTTAACCAATGTTTCCATGTGTTCAATATCAGCAATAACACCACTGTTCAGCGGATAAGTGATCTTTATCTTATCAGGAGCCTTCTCATACATATCATAAGCAGAATTACCATAAGCAAAGACATGTGTCTTATTCTCGATGGCTATCATATTCTTCTCAACTGTAAGAGAATCCTCATCCCTGTTATATATCTTGATATTGCTCGTTCCAAGATCAATTCCAAATACGTTGCCCAAAATATCCTCCTTTATGCCTAAACGGCCTTTTTATTATATTACAAAAAGCCACATTTTATTATATCATCTTTAAACCAATAATCAATGATAAGTCAATGTTTGGCATAAAGGATTATGTATGGTATTCCTGAAGAGAAAGAACATTACCGCTTCCGTTCTTCTTGACCTCGGAGATTCCCTCAATCGCAGCCTTTCCTGCTGCAACTGTGGTAATATAAGGAAT
Source organism: Butyrivibrio sp. (assembly GCA_017413105.1). Classification (GTDB taxonomy): domain Bacteria; phylum Bacillota; class Clostridia; order Lachnospirales; family Lachnospiraceae; genus Butyrivibrio. The sequence continues at coordinate 5,594 of JAFPVA010000089.1, forward strand.
CCTTGCCTTGATGGCATCTCTTCTAAGATAACCATCGTCATGCTCAGCCCCTCTTCCTATAGGTGTATTGATAATAAGCTGAACATCACCGTTCTTTATAATATCCTCAACATTTGGTCTTCCACCTTCATAGTTCTTCATAACTCTCTTGGCGGAAATACCTGCCTCATTTATAAGGTCATAGGTCTTTCCTGTTGCATAGATGCTGAATCCATTGTCTGCATAACTCTTTGCAAGAGATGCTGCATAAGGCTTGTCCTCATCATTGAGCGAAATAAGAACCGCACCTTCAAGAGGAAGCTGAGAAGAAGCTGCTTCCTGAGCTTTGTAGAAAGCTTCTCCTGGAGTCTTTGCAAGTCCAAGCACTTCACCGGTTGAACGCATTTCAGGTCCGAGAACAGGGTCAACCTCCGGGAACATGTTGAATGGAAAAACAGCCTCTTTTACGCCATAGTACTCTGGCTCTGAAGCCTTCTTATTTGCAACAAGCTCAGCCACAGGTGACTTTCGGCCAGTAATAGAGGAAGTAATGATATCAGTTGCAAGAGGCACCATCTTAATACCGCATACCTTTGATACCAAAGGTACAGTTCTGGATGCTCTAGGATTAGCCTCAAGAACATATACAGTATCATCTTCAATCGCATACTGCATATTCATAAGACCTACAACGTTCATCTCAACAGCTATCTTTCTTGTATATTCCTCAATGGTCTTAAGATGTTTTTCAGAGATATGCTTTGATGGAATTATGCAGGCTGAATCTCCGGAATGGATTCCTGCAAGCTCAATATGCTCCATGACAGCAGGAACAAAAGCCTCTTTTCCATCGCTGATAGCATCTGCTTCACATTCAAGCGCATTGTGTAAAAATCTGTCAATAAGGATAGGTCTGTCAGGTGTGACGCCGACTGCAGCATTCATATAGCCTTCCATGCTCTCCTCATCTCTTACTATCTCCATACCACGACCGCCAAGAACAAAGGATGGCCTGACCATAACAGGATATCCGATCTTTGCAGCAATCTTCTTGGCAGTTTCTACATCTGATGCCATTCCTGCCTCAGCCATAGGAATTCCAAGCTTTTCCATCATGAGACGGAACTGGTCTCTGTCTTCCGCAAGATCAATAACTTCCGGTGTTGTGCCAAGAATATTTACACCTTCCTCTTTAAGCTTTGCAGCAAGATTAAGCGGAGTCTGACCGCCAAACTGAGCAATGACTCCAAGAGGTTTTTCTTTTCTGTAGATCTGAAGAACATCCTCCAGTGTAAGTGGTTCAAAGTAGAGCTTGTCAGACGTATCATAATCTGTTGAAACAGTCTCCGGATTACAGTTTACGATTATTGTTTCAAAGCCAAGCTTCTTAAGAGCAATTGAAGCATGCACACAGCAATAGTCAAATTCAATACCCTGTCCGATTCTGTTTGGACCGCCACCAAGAATCATTATCTTCTTGCTTTCTGTCTGTGTAACATTCCGGTCCTCTGATAGCTTTTTGTAGGTGGAGTAATAATATGCGCTGCCATCTGTTCCGTAAACATGAACCGAATCCCACATTTCACAGATATCCTGCTTGTCGCGGGAGTTTCTGATGTCATCCTCAGATGCGCCTAAAAGTTTGGCAAGATATCTGTCGGAGAATCCATCTTCTTTTGCTTTAAGAAGCTCCTCTTTTGCCGGAACACTGCCATTATATTTTGTCAAAAGAGCTACTTCCTCTTCTACAAGTTCCTTCATTTCCTCGAGGAAATAGTGCTTGACCTTTGTTATGTCATAAAGTTCTTCGACAGTAATGCCCTTCTTGAGAGCTTCATACATAAGGAAATATCTCTCTGAGGAGGCATTCTTAAGAAGTCTTAAAAGCTCATCCCTGGTCATCTTCTCATATTTATCTACAAGTCCCAGCCCATAGCGGTCCTTTTCCAGAGATCTGATAGCCTTCTGAAAAGCTTCTTTAAAGTTCTTGCCGATACTCATAACTTCGCCAACGGCTCTCATCTGAGTTCCAAGCTTATCCTCAACGCCTCTGAATTTTTCAAAGGCCCAGCGTGCAAACTTAACTACCACATAGTCTCCGTTTGGAACATATTTATCAAGAGTACCGAATTTTGAATCAGGAAGGTCACAAAGAGTAAGCCCTGTCGCAAGCTTTGCGGAAACAAGCGCAATTGGGAAGCCTGTTGCTTTACTTGCAAGAGCTGATGAACGGGATGTACGGGGATTGATCTCAATAACGATAATTCGTCCGCTCTTAGGATTATGAGCAAACTGAACATTAGTGCCTCCGATGACACCGATGTGTTCAACAATTTTATAAGCCTGACGCTGAAGTTCTTTCTGAAGGTCTTCGGAAATTGTCAGCATAGGTGCAGTACAGAAGGAATCACCTGTATGAACGCCAACAGGGTCAACATTCTCTATAAAGCATACAGTGATCATATTGTTATCCTTATCACGGACAACCTCAAGCTCCAGTTCCTCCCAGCCAAGGATTGACTCCTCAACAAGAACCTGATGAATAATTGAAGCCTGAAGACCGCGTGCACAAACAGTCTGAAGCTCTTCCTTGTTGTAAACAAGACCGCCGCCGGCTCCACCCATTGTGTAAGCAGGACGCAGTACAACAGGATATCCAAGCTCATCAGCTTCAGCAAGAGCTTCTTCAATGCTATAGCATGCTTTGGAACGAGCCATCTCGATTCCCAGCATATCCATAGTCTTTTTAAACTCAGTACGATCCTCGCCGCGTTCAATGGCATCAACCTGAACGCCGATTACTTTTACACCGTATTTATCAAGGACACCGGCTTTATACAGCTCAGAACAAAGGTTGAGACCTGACTGTCCTCCAAGATTAGGAAGAAGTGCATCGGGTCTTTCTTTTTCAATAACAGCAGTTACTCTTTCTACGTTTAAAGGCTCTATATAAGTCCTGTCCGCCATCTCCGGATCCGTCATAATAGTTGCAGGATTAGAGTTAACAAGAACAATCTCATATCCAAGACTCCTTAAAGCCTTACATGCCTGTGTTCCTGAATAGTCGAACTCGCAGGCCTGTCCAATAACAATAGGACCTGAACCAATGATCAAAACCTTCTTTATATCTGTGCGCTGTGCCATGTGATCCTCCCATATTCTTTTTCTAATTTTGCCTAAATCTTTTATATTATAATTAGCAATTTAAAACTGTACAAGGGTAAATTGTTACCAAAATGAATTATTTTTTATATTAAAAAAGGTCAAGAAAACTATTATTTTTTTCCTGACCTGAATTTATAAAATTATGAGATGCTAACAATCCCTGCATCAACAAGTTTCTGCAGAGTCTTGAGAATACCAAGCTTAGCATGGGGCCATGTAAGACCGCCCTGGAAAAATACTGAATAAGGTGGCTTAATTGGTCCATCAGCTGAAAGCTCAATGGATGAGCCTGATACAAAGGCTCCTGCCGCCATAATAACCTGGGCATCATATCCCGGCATATCCCATGGCTCAGGATTAACGAAAGAATCAACAGGAGCAGCTGCCTGAACACCCTCACAGAAGGCAATTACGCCCTCAGGCTTTCCAAAGGTCACAGCCTGGATAATATCATGTCTGTCCTCTGTGGCATTTGGGCAAACCTCAAAGCCAAGTTTCTCGTAGATGTTAGCTGCAAAAATAGCACCCTTAAGAGCAGAAGCTGTAACAGTGGGGGAAAGGAAAAATCCCTGATAGAACTGAGTCAATATTCCAAGGGAAGCACCAACTTCCTTACCAAGTCCCGGAGATGTAAGCCTGAATGCTGCGTTCTCCACGCATTCTTTTGTTCCTGCAATATATCCGCCAATAGGAGCAAGCCCACCACCGGGGTTTTTAATAAGAGAGCCAACCACCATATCCGCACCCACATCGGAAGGCTCAATTGTCTCAACGAATTCTCCGTAGCAGTTATCAACCATACAGATAACATCGTTCTTTACAGATTTAACAAAAGAAATCAGTTCTCCAATCCTCTCAACAGAAAGTGTAGGTCTCGTCTGATATCCCTTTGAACGCTGGATAGTAACAAGTTTAATGTTTTTGTTCTCTAAAAGAGTCTTTTTAATATTTTCAAAATCAAAACTTCCGTCAGGAAGAAGGTCAACCTGTGAATAGGTAACGCCATATTCAGCAAGAGATCCTTTTGAAGGTCTAATGCCAATTACTTCCTCAAGAGTATCATAGGGTTTGCCTACTGGGGAAAAGAGCATGTCTCCGGGGCGAAGATTACTCATTAGTGCAAGAGCCAGTGCATGAGTCCCACAGGTGATCTGTGGTCTTACTAAAGCATCCTCTGTATGAAAAACAGATGCATAAACAGCCTCAAGCTTCTCTCTTCCAATGTCGTTGTAGCCATAGCCTGTTGTTCCAAGAAGGCATGCCTCAGAAACCTTGTTCTCCTGCATAGCCTTTAAAACCTTAAGCTGATTGTATTCGGCATTTTCATCGATTTTCTTAAATCTGTCTTCTAAAGTCTTTAATATTTCTTCACCAAAATCAAAGACTTTTTTTGAAATTCCAAGTTCTTCGTAAATCTTATTGTTCATAAATCCTTATCATCTCTTTCAAAATCAGTTCATCATCGTGATCAAATTCGTTTTTGTCGACCCAGATGACATCTCTTTCGCGTCGAAACCAGGTCAGTTGCCTCTTAGCAAAATGTCTGGTATTAAGCTTTATAAGATAAATTGCTCTCTCAAGGTCATATTCCCCTTCAAGATAGCCTATCATCTCTCTGTATCCAAGGCTCTGCATACTGGTGGCAGTCTTAGGAATATTGAGCTTTTGAAGGCTTTTAACTTCATCCTCAAGGCCTTCTGCTATCATCTGATCCACTCTTTTGTCTATGCGAGAGTATAGCGTTTTTCTCTCATCTGTCAATACAAAATATCTGAAATCATAGGGCGAAGTTCTTTGATGCTGCTCGTTGTTGTGCTCAGAAATAGGTTTCCCAGTCTTTTTATAATATTCAAGAGCTCTGATAACTCTTTTAACATTATTCTCATGTATTATCTCTGCAGAAGCAGGGTCTACCTGCCTGAGTTCTTCATGAAGGCTATGAGTGCCCTCCTTTTCTGCTCTCTTTTCAAGTTCTTCTCTGTAGGTTCCGTCCTCATCTGTCTCTGTAAAGTCGATATCATAGAGAACCGCCTGAATATAAAAGCCTGTGCCACCAACAAGAATAGGGACATTTCCCCTTTCTGAAATCTCTGCAATCTTTTCTTTTACAAGCTTCTGGAACATAAAAACATTGAAATCCTCAGTGGGTTCAAGGAAGTCGATCAAATGATGTGGTACACCCCCCATTTTTTCAGGACTTATCTTATCGGTTCCGATATTCATGTATTTGTATACCTGCATAGAATCAGCGGAGATTATCTCTCCGCCAAGTCTCTTTGCAAGTTCAATTGAAAGCTTTGATTTGCCTACAGCTGTAGGGCCTGTGAGGATCACAAGTTTTTGCTTATCACTCATAATTACTCCACAACTCTCTTGAACTTCTTGTCTATTTCATATTTGCTCATAGAAACAATAGTTGGTCTTCCATGGGGACAATTATAGGGATTCTCTAAAGTCAGCAGCTCATCCAAAAGAGCTTCCATCTCTTCTTTAGTCATATTGGTATTGCCCTTAACAGAAGCCTTGCATGCCATGCTGGCAATCTTGTAATTAATCACATCCGGAGTTCTGGAAAGAGATGTTTCATGAGTCAGCTCATCTAAAATCTCAAGGAACATTTCTTTTTCGGAAGCACAACCAAACAGATCAATGGGAATGGCCCTCATGGCATATTCATGGCCACCGAAATTCTCGATATTGAATCCCAGTTTCTCAAAGTACTGCCTGTAGTTCAAAAACATCTCTTCTTCCTGGGAAGATAATGTAACTATTACAGGAGGATTGACCATCTGAGAAAGAATATCCCCTGATTTATACCTCTTCATCATGCGCTCATAGTTCACTTTTTCGTGAGCGGCATGCTGATCCACAAGGAACATTTTATCCTTAAAGCCAATTATCCAGTAGGTACCAAATATCTGTCCAAGAATCTCATATTCTTTTACATTATCCTTTGTCAGCACCTTCTCGTCAAAGAGATTAAGCTGCATAGGCTTTTCAACAACAATAGCATCCTGCTGCTTTATTATGGCAGAGGGTCTTTCTGCTTCTTTTGCCTTAGAACCATCAGCATCACCAAAGATTCTGGTCCAGACCGCAGACTTATTGCTGTCTTCTATTTTTATTGGCTGCGCTGTTACGCCTTTGGCATAAACAGGTTGGTCAGCAGAAATCCTGTGCTCTTCAAATCTGAGTTTTTCAAAAGGCTCGGGAGCAAGCTTATTCTCCGAAGCATCTTCACTTTTAGTTGCATCTGCATTACTTGAATCTAGATGAGACGTTGAAGTATTTTCTTCCTCATCAAAATCAATGCTGAAGGCTTTCTCTTTATTGAGGTTTCGTATCTCAGAAAGTCCCGAGCTAATAGCGCTAATTACTTTTTCCTTTTCGACAGAATAAGTTTTAACAGCAACTTGCTCTGACGCCTTTGCTTTCTCGCTTTCAAGTTTGGCATCTGCCTTAGCGTCAAGAAGAGCATCAGGAATCATCTCGTTATTTCTAAGAACTTTCTCAACATTAGTCCTGATGAATTCATATAATACAGGCTGATTGCCAAATCTTACCTCAAGCTTGGCAGGATGCACATTTACATCCACCATAGCAGGGTCCATCCTTATGTGAAGGATTGCAAAAGGAAATTTATGCATCATAAGATACTGTTTGTATCCCTCTTCCAAAGCCTTTGAAATAATTTTGTCCTTAACATATCTGCCGTTAACAAAAAATATCTCAAAATTCCTGTTGGAACGATTTATTGAAGGTTCGCCAAGATAGCCTTCCATGACGATCCCATCACCGGACACATTGATTGGTCTTACACTTACGGAAACGTCACGACCATAAATTCTGTATATCAATTCCTTAAGATCGCCGTTTCCTGAAGTAGAAAATTTATCGTCCTTATTGTTGATGTAGTGAAAAGAAACCGTCGGATTATCAAGCGCCATGTGCTCCATAACATCCCCTATATAGCTTCCTTCCGTCTGAGGTGTTTTAAGGAACTTTTTCCTGGCAGGAGTATTATAGAAGAGGTTTCTGATTATAAAGGTTGTGCCATTTGGCGCTCCGACTTCATCAAATCCCTTCTCTTCGCCGCCCTCAATAGTATATTTGATTCCGGTAAGATCATCAGATGTCTTTGTGATCATCTCAACCTGAGCCACGGCAGATATACTTGACAGAGCCTCGCCCCTGAACCCCAGTGAATGAATACTGTAAAGATCGTCTATAGTCTTGAGTTTACTGGTAGCATGTCTCTTAAAGGCTTTCCTTATCTGACTCTTTTCAATGCCGGAGCCATTATCGGTAACCCTTATCATATCTATTCCGCCGCCTTTAATCTCCACAGTTACAGCTGTTGCTCCGGAATCAATGGCATTTTCCACCAGCTCTTTTACTACGCTGGCAGGCCTTTCCACAACTTCACCGGCAGCAATCTGATCAATAGTATTCTTATCAAGCTCATTAATGAAGGCCATTAGCTTTTCCACCTGTTCTTAAGGTCGCTCTGCAATTTGTAGAGCGTGTTTAAAGCATCCATAGGCGTTAGAGTTGTAATATCAATCTCCTGAAGCCTCTTTAATACATCTTCATCAGTCACTGTGTCAAACAGAGACATCTGATCTATATCCACGTCATCATAATGAATGACCTTAACCTTCTTGTCACTCTTATTCTCTTTAACAAGGCTCTGAACCTTATCAGTGATATCGTTATCAGTAAGTTCTGTTACTATCTCTTTTGCCCTGTCGATGACCATATCCGGAACACCAGCAAGTTTGGCAACCTGTATGCCATAGCTCTTATCTGCACCTCCCTTTATGATCTTTCGGAGGAAAACAATGTCATCACCATTTTCCTTAACGGCAATGCAGTAGTTATTTACATTATCCATCTTGCCTTCAAGTTCTGTAAGCTCATGATAATGTGTTGCAAAAAGAGTCTTTGCTCCAAGTATCTTACGGTTACTGATGTGCTCAGTTACAGCCCAGGCAATAGCCAGACCATCATAGGTTGACGTTCCACGACCTATTTCATCCAGTATCAAAAGAGAATCCGGTGTGGCATTACGTAAGATGTTTGCCACCTCGTTCATCTCCACCATAAAGGTCGACTGACCGCTTCCAAGGTCATCAGATGCCCCGACTCTTGTAAATATCCTGTCAACAATGCACATATCAGCCTTCGTTGCAGGAACAAAGCTTCCTATTTGTGCCATAAGGACTATCAGGGCTGTCTGTCTCATATAAGTAGACTTGCCGGCCATATTTGGGCCTGTAATTATGGAAATACAGTGCTTTTTATTATCTAGGAAGGTATCATTAGATATAAACATATCTGAGGTATCAAGCATCAGTTCAACCACAGGATGCCTTCCTTCTTTGATATTGATAACGCCCTTATCATTAAGAGTTGGCTTTACATAATGATTTTTCTCAGCCACATAGGCAAGGGATGCAAATACATCCAAAAGAGCTATAGCCTTAGCAGTGGTCTGAATCCTGTCAATCTCAAGAGCAATAGAATCCCTTATCTTACAGAACATCTCATATTCAAGGTTGTTGAGCTTATCCTGGGAGTTAAGGATGGTATCCTCAAGCTCTTTAAGCTCGGGAGTTGTATATCTCTCACAGTTAGTAAGGGTCTGCTTTCTGATGAAATAATCCGGAACCTTATCTTTAAAGGAATTTGTTACTTCAAAGGAATAGCCAAAAACATTACTGTATTTTATCCTGAGGTTCTTGATTCCTGTCTTTTCCTTCTCATCCTCTTCCATCTTTGCAAGCCAGGATTTACCGTTAGTGCCGGCTTCCCTGAAATGATCGATATCCTTGTCAAAGCCATCCTTAATGATTCCGCTCTCCTTTATTGCAAGAGGGGGCTCCTCCACAATGGCCTGATCTATAAGCTCATATATGTCAGTTAAGGGATCAAGCTTTTCTGTAAGTTCTGAAAGTTTTCTGTCATCCTGAACATCCATAAGAGATGTCTTGATTGCCGGAATCATCTTTATTGAGTTCCTAAAAGCAAGAAGATCTCTGGGATTTGCTGTCTTATATACGATCTTTGACATGAGTCTTTCAAGATCATATATAGGTCCAAGGTACTCTCTGATTTCTTCCCTCGTGACAACATTTTTTACCAGTTTTTCAACCGCTCCCTGTCTGAGCAAAAGCTCTTCCTTGTCGATAAGGGGCTGCTCAATAAAGCTTCGAAGAGTCCTTGCCCCCATGGCAGTTCTGGTCTTATCCAGTACCCAGAGAAGAGTTCCTCTCTTCTGCTTATCCCTCATGGTCTCAACAAGTTCAAGATTTCTCCTTGTTGAAGAATCCAAAAGCATATACTTACTGGCAAGGTAAGGGTAAATATGTGTTATATTTGATATGTCAGATTTCTGCATATCGATAAGATACTGAAGAAGCGCTCCGGCAGCCACAACACCGTTAGGGAAATCATCAATTCCAAGACCAATCAGAGAAGATACCTTAAAATGTTTCATAAGAAGCTTTTTGGAAGCATCCTCATCAAAATATCTGGACTCTAAAGGATTTACAAAGGTCTGAAGCCTGTTTCTAAGTTCCTCAATATCAGCACCACTGAATGTGAAGGCCTCGTTGCAGATAATCTCAGAAGGAGTATACTTTCCAATTTCATCCATTGCTTCTCTAAGGGACTCAACCTCAGTAAGGTAGTAATCACCGGTTGTTACATCCGCAATGGAAATACCGATCTTATCAGAGGTATAAAGAATACTCATGATATAATTATTCTTTGTTTCCTCAAGCGATTGCATATTGAGATTGGTTCCCGGAGTAACAATCCTTGTAACTTCTCTCTTAACAATCCCCTTTGCAAGCTTTGGATCTTCCACCTGTTCACAGATAGCCACCTTATAGCCTCTGGATACAAGCTTTGTAAGGTAAGAATCCACTGCATGAAAAGGAACTCCGCACATGGGAGCTCTCTCTTCCAGCCCGCAGGCCTTTCCTGTAAGTGTAAGTTCAAGCTCTTTTGATGCCACTATAGCATCATCAAAAAAGAGCTCATAAAAATCACCTAATCTATAAAAAAGAATACAATCCTTGTTGTCATCCTTCGTCTGCAGATAATGCTGCATCATTGGAGACACTTTGTCTCTGTCTACATTTGCAAAACTAACACTACTCTCCACAACAAACCCCTAAAAATATATTTACTACTTAGACCATCTGACCCATGAAATAAAATCCATGGCATTCATCAAGTCTGACCTTCACAATACTGCCGATAAGTCCTTCATCCCCTTTGAAGTGTACCAGAGTATTGTTGGAAAGACGTCCTGTAAGAAGGCTTTCATCATGTTCATTTATGCCTTCAACAAGAACCTCCTCTGTCCTTCCGGTAAGTTTTTCGGACTGAATCCTTGCTGTTTCCTGAACAACTTTAAGAAGTCTGTCAAAATTAGCTTTTACCTCTTCTTCAGGCACCTGATCTTCAAAGCCCGCTGCAGGAGTACCGGTTCTCTTTGAATAAATAAAAGTGAACGCATTGTCAAACTGCGCTTTCTGAACTACATCAATGGTATCATCCACATCAGCAGCGGTTTCGCCTGGAAATCCAACAATAATATCAGTTGTTATTGCCACTTCCGGCAGAATTTCTCTTATTTTGTACACCAGATTAAGGAAATCCTCCTTTGTGTACTTCCTGTTCATGCGTCTTAAGATATCTGTATTTCCGGACTGCAAAGGCAGGTGAATATGTCTTGCTATCTTAGGATTTCTCTTAATTGTCTCAAGGAGCTCATCTGAGAAATCCTTGGGATGAGGAGTCATGAAACGTACTCTCTCAAGTCCTTCAACTTTACATACTTCCTCAATAAGCTGTGGGAAGCTTATCTTATTGGGATCTCCGTCCTTAAAATCATTTCCATAGGAATTAACATTCTGACCAAGGAGCATCACTTCTTTAACGCCATCAGAAGCAAGCTTTTCACACTCTCTGATAATATCCTTTGGAGAGCGGCTTCTCTCCCTGCCTCTTACATAAGGAACGATGCAGTAGGTACAGAAGTTATTGCAACCAAACATGATGTTGACGCCGGACTTAAATGGATATTTCCTTAAAACAGGCAGATCCTCAACTATCTTGTCAGTGTCCTTCCAGATATCAATGATCATCCTGTCTGATAAAAGACTTGTATAAAGAAGTTCCGCAAACTTATAGATATTGTGGGTTCCAAATATAAGGTCCACAAATCTGTAGCTCTTTTGGATTTTCTCAACAGCTGACTGCTCCTGCATCATGCAGCCGCAGATAGCTATTTTCATATTGGGATTTTTTTTCTTAAAATTGCTGCACTGACCAAGTCGTCCCAAAACTCTCTGGTCCGCATTATCTCTTACTGTACAGGTGTTGTAAATCACAAAATCTGCATTTTCAGACTCAGTTTCTTCATAACCCGCAAGCTTTAATATCGCAAGAAGCTTCTCTGAATCTCTCGCATTCATCTGACAGCCAAAGGTCACAACGCAGGCTGTCAGCTTTCTTCCAAGTTCCTTGGAAATAGCATCAACATACTCCCTGGCTTTCTCTATGAATTCCAGCTGCTTTAAACTCTCAGCATCTGTGATTTCGTTTTTGTTACTGTTTAAAATGCTAATCTCATTTGACATAAAAATATATCTACTTTCTAATAACTAATTGATCATTCCTGATAATCTTTTCCGTACTTATCTACAATTCCAAGAAGGATCTCTACAACCTTTCTCATTTCCTGAATCGAAGCATACTCATATTTGCCATGATAGTTATAGCCACCGGTGCAAAGATTTGGACAAGGAAGGCCCTTGTAAGAAAGAGCTGCTCCGTCCGTTCCGCCGCGAATAGGTGAATCAATAGGAACAATTCCAAGATCTTCCATAACCTTTTTCGCATTATCTACAAGGTGCATATGTGGACGGATTTTACCGATCATGTTGTAATACTGATCCCGTACACTTACCTCAACTGTGCCTTCACCGTATTTCTTATTAAGGAACTCAGCCGCATCAGCAAAAAGTTGCTTCTTCTGCTCAAAGAGCTTTTCATCATGGTCTCTGATTATATATGATGCGGTAGCTTTCTCAGTTCCTCCCGTAACCTCTGTAAGGTGGAAGAATCCCTCTCTTTTTTCGGTATACATCGGGTTCATAAATACAGGTAAAAGAGAATGGAACTCATAGCACAAAAGAGCTGCATTTAACATTTTGTTCTTGGCATCCCCAGGGTGAACGCTTCTTCCGTTAACCTTAATTATGCCTTCAGCAGCATTAAAGTTCTCATACTCCAGTTCCCCAAGTTTTCCGCCATCTACTGTATAGGCATATTTAGCTCCAAATCTGTCGATATCAAAATAAGCCGTTCCTGCGCCAATTTCTTCATCAGGAGTAAATGCAATCTTAATCTCTCCGTGCTTTATTTCCGGGTTCATTAAAAGAGTCTCAGCCATAGCCATAATCTCTGATACTCCGGCCTTATCATCTGCTCCAAGAAGTGTAGTACCGTCTGTAACGATGATATCTTCCCCTTTATGATTCAAAAGCTCGGGAAAACCTGAGGGAGAAAGAATGACCTTTCCATCCTGTGATAAAATAATATCCTCTCCGTCATAGTTTTCTACAATACGGGCTTTTACGTCCTTGCCGCTGACTTCATCAGAGGTATCCATGTGGGAAATAAAACCAATGGCAGGCCTGTCTTTACCATCATCAAGATTTGACGGCAAAGCTGCATATACGTAGCAGTGTTCCTCGTCATAGAAAACATCAGAAGCGCCAATAGCATTCAGCTCATCGAAGAGAAGCTTTGCAAGGTCATGCTGCTTCATTGTAGAAGGTGAAGTACCGGTGGTATCATCGGACTGAGTATCAATCTTTACATATCTTAAAAATTTTTCTACGCAATCAATTATTTCCATTTTTAATATCTCCAGGAGTTTCCTTTTTATTCTTCTTTACAGGACGTTTTTTCTTGTAGTTCTCATCAATCCTGCTTATATATATCCTCACTGATCTCTCGCTTAGTATCTGAAGATTTGCGCTTGCTCCTAAATCCGCATCACTTTCCGTATCAGCAAGTACTGTCCACTTAAGGCCATCAGGGAGCTTGGGCAGTGCAAATTCTGCCTTCTGCCAGTGCATGTTGTAGCAGACATAGATAAACGGCTTATTATCGCTCTTTTCATACAGACCGCAATAAAGCATGCCAAGCACATGGCTATATCCGGAAAGATCCGGTCTCCAGGCTTCTTTTCCATGACAGGAAATATCCGGATAGCCACAGGAAATATAGTCCATAAGCTTAAAGGGCATCGCATTGTGAAGCATATCATGGCTAAAGCGAAGCTTCGACAAAAACATTACATAATCGAATATATCCCTGTTCTTATCAAGTGCCTTCCAATCAACCCATCCTGTCTCGTTATCCTGACAATATGGATTATTATTGCCTGCCTGGGATGATGCAAATTCATCTCCGCTAAAGATCATCGGTACACCTTGGGACATAAACAGCATAGTCAGGATATTTTTAATCTGCTTTTTCCTGAGTTCAAGAATGCTGTGTTTTCTGGTCCTGCCTTCAATTCCACAGTTCCAGCTAAGGTTATTGTCTGTGCCATCCTTGTTATTTTCGCCGTTTTCCTCATTGTGCTTATGCTCATAGGAAACAAGGTCAGCAAGTCTGAAGCCTTCATAATCGCAGATATAATTGACAACAGCGTTCTCCCTGCCGTTGGAGATCATTGCTTTAAAGAAATCTCCAACAGTGTTGTCGTCACTCTTTAAAAATCTTCTGGATGCGTAGAGAAACGTATTGTTATAAGTGGCAAGGTTTCGTGTCTGGACTTCCTTTCCTCCGTAAAGATCATAGGTATCGAACCATTCATACCAGATCTTGACGTCGGTAAAAAGAGGCTCCTTAACAATCTGTCTTATAGGAATCCTTGCACCCTTTATATGAAATCCATCCACATGGTAGGTGCATCTCCAGAATCTAAGGGCATCTATGATGATGCTCTCATTCTCATTTTCTTCAAAAAAGAACTGCATAACAACTTCCATGCCATTCGCATGTAGGGTCCTTATGAAATTCTTAAACTCATATTCAGGATTTGACGGATCTTCGCAATAAGCCGTTCTGGGTGCAAAATAGTATCCCTTTTTATATCCCCAGAAATTAAGACGCTTTGCAATTGAGTTTTCATTTAACAGACTTCCATCCTTAGAATAAACAAGCGCTTCTTTTTTACCCTTCAAAACCCTGTTTACAGGATTCTCTACCTCATTCATCTCATAGCTGGGCATAAGCTCAATCGTAGTGACTCCGAGGGATTTCAGATAAGAAATTTTCTCAATTATTCCGCCTAATGTACCTCTCTTTGAAAGAGTCACGCCGCTTGAGGAGCTCTTTGTAAAGCCCCTTACATGCATCAGGTAGATAAAGCTGTCCTCATACTTGATTCTTGGAGGAGTATCATTTCCCCAGTCAAAACAGCTCTGTGAATGATTTTTTAAGGATTTGTTATCAAGCTTTGCCCTGATATCGCAATCCGGAACATCTTTTCCGAATTCTTCAAGGCCAAGAACATGTTTGGCATAGGGGTCGCAGAAATATACGTCATCTTTAAAATAATTATAGGAAATATATTTATCTATATTTTCAATATCTCTAACTCTTACAGAATAAATAGCGCCGTGCTTCAGGGATTTATCAAAAGTAATAGTAAGAGGCGCAAGCTCTTTATCATAGGGTGAAGGATAAAGCGTAATGCCGCACTTTTTACCCTCAGCAAAAACAGCCCTGACAACAAGGCTCTTGTCATAATCTATATAACAGCCAAGCGGATATGGCTTTTCATAGCAAATCGTATATTTCCCCTGCATTCTTTCTCCTGCTCCAGTTGTAATCATTTTTCCATACGCCGTAATATTCTATCACATTTTTTCCTATTATGCACTTGATGATAGTAGATATGTGTTATAATTCATAGTAGAAGGTTACTGTTCAGACAGAAATGCGCACTCTGCTGCGCATTTCGTGAGAACTTGATGCAGGAGTGAGCGCATTCCTTCGACGAAGTCGAATTGGAATGAATGCGCGAATTGGTTACTGGAGCGAGCTGCAAGCGAGTGAACAGTTTAGACAAATCAAACACTTAGGAGACATAATATGGAATTTTCCAAGATCGCAACAGACATGAACACCCGTATAGAAAACGATGAGCAGATGACCGTGGACGTAGAGCTTGATAACGGTGTAACCGTCACATGTGCCATTATCATTGTATTAACTGTTAATGAGAAAGATTATATTGTTCTGCTTCCTCTTGATAAAAATGGTCAGAACAATGATGGCAATGTTTGGTTCTACGAATTCATCTATCACGGTGAAGAGGAGGATCCGGAGCTGGGATACATCAGCGATGATGCCGAATATGAAGCTGTTTCCGAGGCTTTTAACCTCTATCTTGATGATGTTGAGTTCGACGAAATAGTTGAACTTCCTGAGGAAGGCCTTGATGGTGAGGATGATTGATTTTTCCTTTCTTCCCACAGATACCTTAATGGTCTTAAAAATCTTGAAGGAAGCATAGGATTTTCCTCATTTCCGGTTAAATAAGACATTATGAGCGCCGTTTTTGCCCGTGTCATTCCCACATAGAGCATTCGGCGCTCTTCTTCTATTTGAAGACTTGTAACAGAACTTCTGCTTGGAATGATTCCTTCATTTAGGTTCGGAAGCCATACAATATCAAATTCCAGTCCCTTTGAGCCGTGCATTGTAAGCAGTTTAAGGCAATTACCCTTCGCCTTCGGACTTTTTTTGAGGTTTTCATCTTCGCTTCTTAAAGCGGTTATTTTTTCTATCAAAGCCCTGTTATCAGGCAGAGTCATCGCCATCTCACTCATTTCATTAAGGGCGTCTATTTCTCCGGGATAGAGCTTATCAATTCCAACTTCATTTCTTAAAAATCTAACAGATAACGAAGGTCTCATTTTCGCAATGATATTTATCTGCTTAAAGAGCTTATCTATCTCCCGCAACTTATCTTGATTCCCGCGATAATAGTTTTTTACCTTAAATTCATTTACATATTCATCCGGAACACATTCTCTTGAAATATATCTAAGAGGCTTATTCATGATCCTAAAAAAGAATTCTCTTCTTTTATCGATACAAGAAAAAGAAAGATAATCCATGCAAAGCTTTACTGCAGGACTCATAGCAAAGTTTTTGGCATTATCCTGAAGATTAGTTGGTATCCCAGCTTTCTTAAGTTCATTAGCAAGGCTGATAGCTTCCTGATTTGTCCTGAAAATGAAAGCAATCTTATCAAGGTCATTTTGATGCGATTTCAAAAAATACAAAATAGCTTCTGTCTGCTGTCTCTTATTCTGATATCTCCTAGGCAAAAGATATCCCATTCCGTTAGACAAGTCTGCATGAAGTTTTTTCTTAAATCTCACACTATTTTCTTCAATTAGCAAAAGAGCATTATCAAGTATCTTTTTTCCACAGCGGTAATTTGTATCAAGATTTATTATCTTGGGTTTTATGCCCTCAAATTCACCTTCAAACTTAAGCATTATTGAAGGGTCTGACCCACGAAAGCCATATATTGACTGATCATCATCTCCCACAACAAAAAGATTATTACTCTCGCAAAGGAGCCTTATTATCTTGTACTGAATAAGATTTATATCCTGGTACTCATCAATAAGAATGTATCTGAACCTGTTCTGCCAGGTCTTTAAAACTTCCGGCTCACTGTTTAAAAGGCTGTAGCATCTAAGCAGCATATCATCAAAATCAATGATATTAAACTCCTCAAGGCTATTATTGTACTCTTCAAATATGTACTTAAAACCATCTTTGATCGTAGAATTTAACTCACAGTCCTCCGGGGCATCCAGAGTATTTTTTATCCTTGATATCTCAGAAGCTATATCTTTTAACTGCTCAAGATAATCTTCGGATGCAGAAGCTCTTATCAGTCCTTTTCCCTTTGCGCTTAAGATTATATCCTTAAGCAGTTTATATTTTGTGCTTTCCGAAGCTATTTGCAATTTCGTGTTGGGATTTGATAAACGAATTATCTGATAAAAAACAGAATGGAATGTTCCAAAATTAACTTCCGGATAAGAACTATCCGTGATCTTCATAAATCTTTGCTGCATTTCAATTGCTGCAGCCTTGGTAAAGGTAATGACTAAAATGGAGGAAGGCTCAACCTTGTATTCCTGTATCAGGTACCTTAGCCGTTCCACAATAACAAAGGTTTTGCCGCTCCCGGGCCCCGCAAGTACCATTGCGGGACCCTCATTATGGAGAATAGCCTCCATTTGAGCAGCATTACCTAAAATATCTTTATTTCTCAAGTAACTCTATTCCTTTTTTAATTCTCTTTAAAGTCTCTTCCTTGCCGATAACCTCCATGAGCTCAGTAGCTCCGCAGGGAGTCATCTCCTTGCCGGAAACAGCAATTCTTACAGGCCAGAGTACATATCCGTTCTTATACTCATGCTCCTTGATATAATCAGAAAGCATCGCATAGAGAGCATCATTGCTGTAGTCCTCATGTGCCTCAAGAAGCGGAAGCACCTCTTTGAGAACAGCAAGAGAAGTTTCCTCATTGGTCTTCATCTTCTTGTGTGAATAGATAGCTGTATCATATTCAGGAAGCTCATTGAAGAAATCAACCATTCCCTTAATGTCAGGGAATATCTCGATTCTGGTCTTTACCATGGCAGCAATCTTCTTAAGCTTATCATCTGACTTAAGGGCAGGATTAGTGATAGCCTCGTCAAGATAGGGTTTTGCCATCTCAAAAAACTTATCCTCGTCCATAGCCTTAAGATACTCGCCGTTCATCCACTTAAGCTTTGTAAAGTCAAAAACAGCCGGTGACTTGTTGATACGATGATAATCAAACTTCTTGATAAGGTCATCAAGGCTCATGATCTCGTTGTTATCCTCTGGAGACCAGCCAAGAAGAGCCACAAAGTTAACAACTGCCTCTGTTAAAAAGCCCTGCTCAATAAGATCCTCAAAGGAAGAATGACCGGATCTCTTTGAAAGTTTGTGGTGATCCTCATCTGTGATAAGTGGACAATGGATATACTTGGGCACTTCCCATCCAAAAGCATCATAGAGTCTGTTGTACTTAGGCGATGAAGAAATGTACTCATTACCTCTTACAACATGAGTGATTCCCATAAGATGATCGTCTACTACATTTGCAAAGTTATATGTTGGGAAGCCGTCAGACTTGATAAGAATCATATCATCAAGCTCCTTGTTCTCAACAGTAACATCTCCGTAAAGCTCATCATGGAAGGTTGTTGTACCCTCAGTCGGGTTATTCTGTCTGATTACAAAAGGCTTGCCCTCAGCCAGGTTCTTCTCAACCTCTTCTTTTGAAAGATGGAGACAGTGCTTATCATAGAAGCTGATCTCCTTTTTGCCACCATTTCCATCATCGATCTCCTGTACAAGAGTAGAAAGTCTCTCCTGATCACAGAAACAATAGTATGCCTCGCCCTTATCAATAAGCTCTTTCGCATACTTCATATATATTCCG
>JAFPVA010000090.1 GCA_017413105.1 Butyrivibrio sp.
ACGCAAAATATAAATTAGCCGCCGGAAAGACAGCGAAATCTATTTTGGTTTCATGTGGCGCGAGGCTTGCGGCCTTTGATATCAAAGAGGTCAGGGATGTGACGGAATATGATGAACTAGAGCTTGATACAATCGGGGATGAGAAGACTATTCTGTATCTCATCATGTCAGATACGGATTCAACCTTTAATTTTCTTATCAGCATGGTTTACAGTCAGCTCTTCAACATGCTTTGTGAAAAGGCAGATGATTTATATGGTGGAAGACTTCCTGTACATGTCAGATGTCTTATAGACGAAGCCTGCAATATCGGTCAGATCCCGAATCTTGAAAAGCTCATGGCAACCATACGAAGCCGTGAAATATCGGCAGCACTTGTGATACAGGCAAAGTCGCAGCTTAAGTCCATCTATAAAGATAACGCTGAGACTATCACAGCCAACTGCGACAGCCAGATATTCCTTGGCGGTTCGGAGCAGTCTACACTTAAGGACCTTAACGCTACTTTGGGAAAAGAGACCATACATATGTACAATACCGGAGAGACCAGAGGCAGCTCCCAGAGCTATAACCTCAACTACTCAAAGACAGGACATGATCTTATGAGCGTTGATGAACTTGCAGTGCTGGACGGAGCCAAGTGTATCGTTCAGGTAAGAGGTGTCAGACCATTTCTATCGGATAAATACGACATCACACAGCATCCGAACTATAAATACACAGCAGATTATGACAAGAAGAACTGGTTCGATGTGGAGAAATACCTTGATCACAGGCTGAGGCTCAGACCAGATGATGAATACGAGGTAATTGAAGTCGCTGAATAACAGCAATCAAAGATGTTATCAGCACAATTATTGGAATAGAAGCTCCATACCATGTCAATAAAAGGCAGGGTATAGGAGCTTTTATTATAAATTGGCACTGATTTCCTTATGGAGACCGGTGCTTTTTCTATGCCCGGATCAGCATAAAAACTGTGAGGGCAGATGCGGCCGCATTATCCGAAGGTCAGTCGACGGGCTTTCGGGACGTTACTAGAAACTTACGCATCTTAAAAGAAAGGAAAAACAAAAAATCTGGCTTAGAATTGTCGTATGTATGATATATAACTAAGTCAAATATATACAATAAATACTAGCTAGAATTTTTTGGGTAATTTGATTTATGGCATTTTTTCAGTCATCTATTGGAACTTTGCAGACAGTTGTGATCGCACTTGGAGCAGGCCTTGGTGTTTGGGGCGGTATCAACCTCTTAGAGGGTTATGGAAATGACAACCCCGGAGCCAAGTCACAGGGAATGAAGCAGCTCATGGCTGGTGGCGGTGTTGCTCTCATCGGAACAACACTTGTGCCTCTTCTTGCTGGATTGTTCTAATAAAAATTAGCTTGAATATATCCTAACACATCTGTATACTATATTCAATGACAAATCCACTTTACAGGAGGAAAGAGCATTGAATATAGATACAGATATGATCATCCCGATCTCGGAAGCCAACCAGAACTTCACTAAAGTTGCAAGACTGGTGGACGAACGCGGAGCAGCACTGATCATGAAGAATAACGCACCAAGATATCTTGTGATAGATTTCGGGGAAGCCCGGGGGGATGAGGGTATAGCATCCTTTTTGGAGAATAAGCTAAACAGAGCAAAATAACTTAATACA
>JAFPVA010000091.1 GCA_017413105.1 Butyrivibrio sp.
AAAAAGTCCTTACCGACACATGTAAAAAAGTGTTTACCGAATGATGTAAAATAGAGCTTACTGCAGTATGTAAAAAACTGCTTACCGCGGGATGAAAAAACTCCTTACCATGTGATGGTAAATTCATCTTACCGCGCACAACTGATAGAAGGTCTTACTCAGAAATGTGAAGGAAAGATCAGCTTTATTGAAGGAGATTGTGGTTACTACTGCATCTAAATATTTTGCCAAAAAGAAAAATGGAGAGGTTTTCTTTCCGCTTTGGGTCAACATGTTTGAGACATTGCATGTCGAGTTTTGACCCGGGAAAGAAACCTCTCCATTTTGAATTTTAGTAAATTACTTCTTGAAGTTTGCTCTCTTACGAAGAGTAGGATCAAGAATTCTCTTTCTGATACGAAGGCTTGTAGGTGTTACCTCCAAAAGCTCGTCGGTATCGATGAATTCGATACACTGCTCGAGGGACATGATCCTAGGTGGAACAAGTCTTAAAGCTTCATCTGAAGAAGATGTACGTGTGTTGGTGAGGTGCTTTGTCTTGCAAACATTAACCTCTACGTCCTCGCTCTTTCCGCTGGTTCCGATAACCATTCCTGAGTAAACCTTGTCACCGGTCTTGATGAAGAGCTGACCGCGGTCCTGAGCATTGAAGAGACCATAGGCTGTAGCTTCACCTGTCTCGAAAGCAATAACAGAACCTGTCTTACGATAGCTCATATCTCCCTTGTATGGAGCATAGCCGTCAAAAATTGTATTGATGATACCGTTACCCTTTGTATCTGTCATGAACTCACCTCTGTAACCGATAAGTCCACGGGAAGGAATGTTGAACTCAAGACGTGTATAACCACCGTTTCCGGCGCCCATATTTACGAGCTCACCCTTTCTCTCGCCAAGCTTCTGGATAACGCTTCCGGAGAACTCATCAGGAACATCGATGTAGCACTTCTCCATAGGCTCAAGCTTGTGACCCTGCTCATCTGTGTGGTAGATAACCTCAGCCTTACTTACTGCGAACTCAAAGCCCTCACGGCGCATGGTTTCAATAAGAACTGAAAGGTGAAGCTCACCACGTCCTGAAACCTTGAAGGTCTCGGTTGTATCTGTATCTTCAACTCGAAGTGAAACGTCTGTGTTAAGCTCTCTGTAAAGTCTGTCACGAAGGTGCCTTGATGTAACATACTTACCTTCCTGACCTGCAAGAGGAGAGTCATTTACAATAAAGTTCATTGAAATTGTAGGTTCGGAAATCTTCTGGAATGGGATGGCAACCTGCTCATCAACAGAACAGAGTGTATCACCAATCTTAAGATCCTCAATACCTGAGATGGCAACAATAGAACCGATCTTAGCCTCTGTAACCTCAACTCTTCCAAGACCGTCATACTCATAGAGCTTGCTGATCTTTGTCTTTATCTTTCTGTCAGGCTCGTGGTGGTTTACAACAACTACCTCCTGGTTAACCTTAACAACACCGTTATCAACCTTACCTACACCGATACGTCCAACATACTCGTTGTAGTCGATGGTGCTGATAAGTACCTGCGTGCTGGCATCAGGATCGCCAACAGGAGCAGGAATATAGTTGATGATTGTATCAAGAAGAGGCTTCATATCAGGACCCTGCTCATCAGGTGAAAGAGATGATGTGCCGGCCTTAGCTGATGCGAATACGAATGGGCAGTCAAGCTGCTTGTCATCTGCACCAAGGTCCATAAGAAGCTCGAGAACTTCGTCGATAACCTCGTTAGGTCTTGCTTCAGGTCTGTCAATCTTATTTACACAAACAATAACAGGAAGACCAAGATCCATAGCCTTTCCAAGAACGAACTTTGTTTGTGGCATAGGTCCTTCGAAGGCGTCAACTACAAGGATAACGCCGTTTACCATCTTAAGAACTCGCTCAACCTCGCCGCCGAAATCAGCGTGACCTGGAGTGTCGATGATATTGATCTTAATGTCCTTATATGTGATAGCTGTGTTCTTAGACATGATGGTGATTCCACGCTCTTTTTCGATATCGCCGGAATCCATAACACGCTCAACGACCTCCTGACCTGCACGGAATACGCCGCTCTGACGAAGAAGTCCGTCTACAAGAGTGGTCTTACCATGGTCAACGTGGGCTATTATCGCAATGTTTCTAACATCATTTCTAGTTTGCTTCATAAATTACTCCTTATTAATATGTGAAAAACCGTTTCTTATTTTCAAACTAACGTAGTATAGCACGCATTTTTTCTATGTTCAACGCTAAAATATATAAATAATAGAAAAGTTTTATTAGATAATTGTAAAACTTGCCCTAAATTGCAGTTGTACTTATTATCATTCTGTGAGATAATTTGCGCTGCCTATATTACATGTAATTAGTAGTAATTCCGGAGGAAAATCGGCATGAAGAAGGAAATTGCTTTTGATAAAAAAGATCAGTTTGTTTTTATAACTACTGTGATCTTAATGATAGTAACCCATGGATTTGCCTTCACAAATCTTATGTATTCTCATGATTCATTGTATTTTTATGTCATTGACGGCCCCCAGAAGGTAAGTGCCGGAAGGTGGCTATACCCTGTTCTGCTGCAGATGAGGAGCATTGCTACTCCCTGGACTATGGGTGTTCTATCCACAATATTCGTGGCTCTGTCTGCGGTTATCGTATCAAGGCTCTTGGAGTTTGACAGGGTAAAGAGTCTTTGTGTATCTATTCTTTTTTCTACAAACATTGCTCTTACAGCCTTGTTTGGCACCTATATTTATGATGGAGATGCAGATTGCCTTGCGCTTTTGATGGCGTGTCTTGCAGTTTATGCCTATGAAAGATTTCCTCAAAAGAAGAACAGAAATGTGGCAATGATCTCTATCATCATGTGCCTTGCTTTATATCAGGCATACATTTGCGTGACGATAGGTCTTTTCATAATCCTTGAGATAAAAAGAGCTGCTGATGCCAAGGACATGAAAGATGTTCAGGAGACCTTCCGCCATGGAGTAAGCGAAATCGGACTGCTCTTTCTTTCTTCAATTTTTTATATTATTACTATGCTTTTCTTTGGCATTATTTCCGGAGCCGGGCTGACTCAGGACTACAACGGCGCAGGGAATATAAGCAACCTGTCAGTTTCAAAGGTTTTACTGGCTATCCCAAATGCATACCTGTACTTTGCAAAAAGACTTATTAAACCGGCTGCTGTAAATCCCCCAATTGTACTTCTTGCAATAGCTGCCCTGCTTGTTCTTATAGTGGTTTCATTAGTTGATTACATCAAAAAGCACAGGGATTATTCAGGTTCCTTAAGGATCATAATTCCGGGTGTCCTTATCCTGCCACTTGGGCTTAACGCAATTTCGCTTGTATCCCTTGGAACTATGCATCAGTTGATGATATATGCTTTTTGTCTGATATTTCTTTTGCCCTTTGTATTTGTTGATCTGAATAACAAAAAAGACAGTGATTACAAGAAGGGAAAAACCATTAACACGGTTGCGGTTATATCCATTGCCATCATTGGGATATACAACTTTGCATACGCAAATGGCGCTTACACCTACAAAAAACTTGTGTATGACAACACTATTTTGCATGCGCAGCGTATTTGGGAGGATGTCAATGAAATAGACGGATATACAGAGGGACAGACCCCGGTGGTATTTGTCGGCAATTTTGCGGAATCAGCAGTTAGTTATAAGAGTCCTGTTGGTTACAAATACTATGACCTGCTTCTGGGCGGCTTTGGTACATCCATCACCTATGAGGAGAGCATACGAAGGTATTATGAAAGTATTCTTGGCCGCGAAATGGTTATTGAGCTTGGGGATAAAAATGCTGCTTATTATTCAGAGGCTAAAGATATGTCGGTTTATCCTGCAGAAGGGTATTGCAATCTTGTTGGAGATACGGTGGTAATAAAAATGTCACAGTTTGAGCAATAAATTAAAAGCTGTAGTATACGCTAGAAATGCGTACGCTGCAGCTTTTTTGCCAGAAGGTGATATGATGTATAAGAAGTGCTTCAAATACCGATAAATCCTTGATTTGTCGCCTCTTATGGCATATAATTAGCGGTGATTGTGTGCATTAAAGTGGCGCACAATTAAAGGAAAAAGAAAGGGGATAGTAAATATGAAAGCAAAGTTTTCGCCATATTTAAGCGGAATCGCAGATGGAATAAAAGAGCTGATCTCTGAACTCAGAAAGAGCTACGACTATGTCAGCGTTCTTTCCACCGATTCTGTGGGCTTTTCTGTAAACGTTTCACAGCGTTCCAAGTCCATCCAGGGCAAAACAATGATGACAGAGAGGGGAAATGTTGTCAGGGTTTACAAGGATGGTCTTTACAGCGAGTATGCATTCAATCTTTTTGATCCTTCCAGGGCAAAAGAGACAGCTGAGAAGATCAAGGGAATTCTTGATTCACAACTTGCAGTGATCAAGGCTACAGACACAAAAATTTATGACACAAAGAAGCTCTCAGATGAGAAGCAGGAGCTCTTTGTGGAGATGGAGTGCAGGACAGTTCCTGAGGAGACTGACCTTAGTGCACTCGTTGATAAGTTCCAGAAGATAAGCGATGAAGGAGCTTCTTTTTCCGAAGAAGTTCTTGAGTGCATGGTGGGCGGAAGATCAACACACATCTGCAAGATGTTCCTTACAGAGAACAAGGACCTTCGCCAGAGCTATGTGGTTTCTGATGGTCATGTTTACATGATGGGCGCCCGCGGAGAGAAGCAGGATACAGCCTTCGGCGGCGTATCTGACAGAGAGGGTCCGGATATTTTTGACGAGTTCTCAGAGACTGTTAAGACAGTGTTCAAGGATCTTCAGGACAACCTTGGATCCACACATATTGAGCCGGGTGAGTATGAGGTCATCACTACACCTGAGGTTTCAGGACTTATTGCCCATGAGGCCTTTGGTCATGGCGTAGAGATGGATATGTTCGTTAAAAACAGAGCGCTCGGCGCAGAGTACATCGACAAGCGCGTAGGTTCTGACCTGGTTACAATGCATGAGGGCGCAACCGTAGTTAAGGACGCTTCCAGCTATGCCTTCGACGATGAGGGAACTCTTGCCGGAGATGTTATCGAGATTCAGAACGGTATCCTTAAGACCGGTGTATGCGATGCTCTTGCAGCTCTTCGCCTTGGCTGCGAGCCAACAGGAAACGGTAAGCGTGAGAACTTCGAGCACAAGGCTTACACAAGAATGACTAACACCATGTTTGATCCGGGAACATCCACCAAGGAAGAGATGATCGCTTCAGTGAAGAAGGGATATCTTTTGTCCGGGTTCTTCTCAGGAATGGAGGATCCTAAGCATTGGGGAATCCAGTGCATTATCGCAAGAGGCTACGAGATCATCGACGGAAAGCTTACAGGCAAGGTGGTTTCTCCTGTTGTCATGACCGGATATGTGCCGGATCTTCTGGGTTCAATATCCATGGCAAGTACAGACTATGTTTCTTACGGCACAGGAATGTGCGGAAAGGGTCACAAGGAGTGGGTCAAGACCGTTGACGGAGGCCCATATCTTAAGGCTGTTGCCAGACTGGGATAATTGGGAGGAAAAAAGATGACTGAAAAGATAATTGAACTATTGAAAAACTCAGGCGCTGATGCTTGGGAAGTTGTAGATAAAGTTATAGAGGCCTGGGAGTTCTACTTCATCGGCCACAAGCTTGACCAGAACAGAGTAAGAGATGTTGAACATATAAGTGTAAAAGTTTACAGAAAGCTTGAGGACGGCAAGTTCCTTGGAAGCGCTTCTGAGGAGATTTCTCCTACAGCTTCAGAGGACGAGGCAAAGAAGATCATTGATGCGCTCTATGAGAGAGCTTCTTTTGTAAAGAATCCTTATTACGAGATTAACAGCAAAAATGCTGAGCTTAAGAGCCAGGACTTTGAGCCAAAGAAAGTGGCTCAGGACTTCATTGAGGCTCTGAGTGAAGTGTCTGAGACTACTACTGAGTACATCAACTCTTATGAGATTTTTGCGGAGAAGATCACAAAGCGCTTTGTTAATTCAAATGGCGTGGACATGACTGTAACTTACCCAAGTTCAACTGTTGAAGTTGTAGTTAATGCCAAGAACGAGAAGCACGAGATTGAGCTCTACAATATGTACACTTCAGGAACCTGCGATAAAGAGGCTCTGAAGAAGGAGATAGCTCTTTCTCTCAAATATGGTAAGGACAGACTGAACACAGTTCCTACTCCTGCAATCAAGAAGGCTCCACTGGTTCTTTCAACCAATGATTCTGTCAAGATTGGCGAGTGGGCAGCAGCTAAGATGGCAGCAGCACTTGTTTTCAGAAAGATGTCCAATTTCGAGATCGGCAAGCCTATCTGCAGTGAAGTTAAGGGTGACACTATAACTCTTAAATCGGTAAAAGAGCTGCCTAATTCCTCCATGAATATTGGCATGGACGGCGAGGGAAGCATAGTTCGCGACATGGATATCATTAGAGATAATGTTCCTCAGAACTATTGGGGCGACTGCATGTTCAGCTACTACCTCGGAATCAAGGATTCTTTCTCACCTAACAACTACGTGCTTGAAGGTGGAAAGAACTCCGAAGAGGAACTCAGGCAGGGCACATTCCTTGAGGTTGTTGAGTTCTCTGATTTCAGCGTTGACCAGATCACAGGCGACATCGCAGGCGAGATTCGTCTTGGATACTGGCACGAAGGTGAAAAGGTGACTGTTGTTTCCGGTGGTTCTGTATCCGGAAGCCTTCCTGAGCTTATTAAGGACATCCGCTTCTCCAAGGAACAGAAACAGTACGACTACGCTGTGATTCCTGCGGCTATCAGAATTGCAGATGTAACAATCGCCGGCGTGGAGTAAGGCTTGGAGCTTGATTCATTGTAATTGACGCGCGAATCCGGCTTCGATATTTCGTGCTGACATTATGGGAAAAAGTGCAATCGTATTGACAGGAACTTGACATAGGTTGTACTATTTATAAAACAACATAAGACATTAGATAGAGGTTGCGTATTTAATGAGTAATTTCGCAGATGTGGCAGGCACAGATGAAGCGGGATGAAAGGTGAATATGCCGAAAGGTTTGACTACCTGAGGGTCAGATGCTTGGGCATGCAGTTAAGAACTGTATGACTGTCATCGCAAGATGGGGCGCTATCAAGATTCATTCTTACTTGAATTGTATTTGAATGGATATTTTTACGGCTCATCAGAATTTTCTGTTGAGCCGTTAATTATTTATGGCGTGACGGATCTTTATCGGATTATTTTTAAGGAGGAAATCATGGCAATTTTTAAGGGAGCAGGCGTTGCGATTGCAACTCCATTCAAGGAGAACGGGGAAGTTAATTACGAAGAGTTTGAACGTCTCATCGAATTTCAGATTGAGAACGGAACAGACGCCATAATAGTTTGCGGAACAACAGGTGAAGCAGCTACCATGTCAGAAAAAGAGCACATGGAAGTCGTAAAGTTCTGCATTGACAAGGTTAACAAGAGAATACCTGTTATCGCAGGTACAGGTTCCAACTGCACGCAGACAGCAATCGAGCTTTCAAAGCTTGCGGAGGAGTATGGAGCTGATGCGGTTCTTCAGGTAACTCCATATTATAACAAGGCTACACAGGAAGGTTTGTGCGCACACTTCGGAGCTGTTGCAGATGCCATCAATATCCCGATCATTCTTTACAATGTTCCCAGCAGAACAGGCTGCAACATTCTTCCTGAGACTGTTGTTAAGCTTTGCCGTGAGAAAAAGAATATTGTAGGAATCAAGGATGCTACCGGAAATATAGCTCAGACATCTAGAATGATGCAGCTTGCAGAAGGATGCGTTGATCTCTATTCCGGAAATGACGATGAGATCGTACCTATAATGTCTCTTGGCGGACTTGGAGTTATTTCAGTTCTTTCAAATGTTGCGCCAAAGCAGACTCACGATATCTGTCAGAAGTGTCTAGATGGCGATTTTACTGCTGCAAGGGCACTTCAGTTCAAGGCAATTCCGCTTGTGAAGGCTCTTTTCTCAGAGGTTAATCCGATCCCTGTAAAGAGTGCGCTTAAGATGATTGGATTTGAGGCCGGCCCACTTCGCCTTCCTCTTACAGAGATGGAGGATGCTCACAAGGCTGTACTTCAGGATGAAATGAAGAAATACGGATTGATCTGAGGATTATGAGAGCGCGATGCACGGAATAATCCGTGGCATCATATAATGAAAATTTACGAAGCTCGCAGTACTTGCGGGCTTCTGTCATAAAGAGATATATAGTCCGCCGCCAGGAACTAATGTTAGAATAAATCGGCAGTATCTTTTGATAATAGGCACTGATGGCGGCGAGAAAAGCAGATAAGGAGAGCGAAAATGACAAAGATGATAATGCACGGCTGCAATGGCCGTATGGGACATGTAATTGTGGATCTGGTAAAAGAGGACGCTGATATAGAGGTGGTTGCAGGCGTTGATGCTTTTGGCGAAAACACCTATGATTTTCCGGTGTTTAAGAGTCTTGCTGAGTGCAATGTGGCAGCGGATGTAATTGTGGATTTTTCTAATGCATCTGCGGTTAATGGGCTTCTTGACTTTGCTGTAGATAAGAAGATTCCGGTTGTTCTGTGCTCCACAGGACTTTCTGGTGAGCAGCTTTCCAAGGTAAAAGAGGCTTCAAAAAGCGTTGCTGTTCTTAGATCAGCCAATATGTCTGTTGGTGTAAACGCACTTATAAAGGTTCTTAAAGATGTTGCGCCTTTGTTTGCTGAAGCCGGCTTTGACATTGAGATTGTTGAGAAACACCATAATCAGAAGCTTGATGCACCTTCAGGAACAGCCATTGCTCTGGCTGATGCCATTAACGATTCCTTTGATGAGAAGTACGAGTACACTTATGACAGAAGCCAGCGCAGAGAGAAGCGCCGTCAGAAAGAGATTGGAATTTCTGCAGTTCGCGGTGGAACTATCGTTGGAGACCACGATGTTATTTTTGCAGGACATGACGAAGTAGTGACTCTTTCCCACAGAGCATATTCCAGAGCAATTTTCGGTAAGGGTGCTATCCAGGCAGCCAAGTTCCTGGCAGGTAAGGATGCAGGAATGTACGACATGGCTGATGTGCTAGCGTAAGAATTATATTAGCTGCATGGGGCTTGGATGATTTCTACAGATATTTAGGTATAAGAAATAGTCATCTGAAGACATGGATAATATATGGAAGTTAAGACTTTGTGGTGAATGTTTAATGGGAGAGAGGATATCGTGAAGTTCAGACCATGTATTGATATACATAATGGAAAAGTGAAGCAGATTGTGGGCAGCAGTTTGCAGGATAAGGGCGATAAGGCGAGAGAGAACTTTGTGGCCTCCAAGGATGCGGTCTTCTATGCGAGGATGTATCGCGAACTTGGACTTTCCGGTGGCCACATAATCCTGCTTAATCCTGTGGACAGTCCTTACTATGAGAGTACGAAGAAACAGGCGATAGAGGCTCTTTCAGCCACTCCCGGACTTCTTCAGGTTGGAGGGGGAATAACAGCTGACAATGCGCAGGAATTTCTTGACGCAGGGGCTTCCCATGTAATCGTTACCTCCTATGTATTTAAGAATGGCAAGATCAGCTACACTAATCTTAAAAGGCTTGTTAAGGCAGTTGGTAAAGAGAGAATTGTCCTCGACCTTTCCTGCAAGGCAGCAGCTGACCTGAGCGCAGATAAGAATGACAATATAGACTCTGGAACAACAGAGGAGACTCATGAAATTGTTGGTAAAAATATTAAATCCGGTTCTACGGGGATTCAGAAGTATTATATCGTTACCGACAGATGGCAGAAGATGACAAATGTTGAATTATGCGCGGAGACCCTGAACGAACTCTCACAGTACTGCGACGAATTCCTTGTCCATGCTGCAGATGTTGAAGGAAAACAAAACGGCATAGAAGAAAATGTTGCTAAGATCCTTGGAAACTGGGCCAAGATACCGATAACCTACGCAGGCGGAGTCCATAACCTTGAAGATATTAGTCTGCTAAAGAAGATTGGCAAAGAAAATGTTGATGTTACCGTAGGTAGCGCGCTCGATATTTTTGGTGGGAATCTAAAGCTGGAAAATGTAGTATCCGAGTGCAGATAGAGTGTAATTTGTTGGATGGCCTAAAAATGCTCAACGCAAAAGTGCCATCCGACATAAGTCAGATGGCACTGATGATTAATCATTGTTACAATCTTGCAAATTCAAAAAAATATATTTAAGAATAAGGCACTTTGTAGTCTGATTAATTAGCTTTTAATTTCTAAGAATTAAAGCTTGTTTACGTTTACGGCCTGAGGTCCCTTTTCGCCCTGGATTACGTCATACTCTACAGAAGCGCCCTCTTCGAGAGACTTGAAACCTTCCATGTTGAGTCCTGAATAATGCACGAATACATCATTGCCAGCCTCGTCAGAGATGAAGCCATAACCCTTCTGGTTGTTGAACCACTTAACAGTACCTTTGTTCATTGTAATACCTCCACTAAAAATAAAAAAATAATCGTTCGGTTGTAGTAAATAAAATCCACCACAACATATTAATTTTACAACATAAAAAAACAAAAGTAAATAATAAAACCATTTATTTTTTCGAAAGCGTAGCCTCTTTACTTTATCAGTTCAGAGTGATAAAATATTTAAGCATGAAAGTATTTTGTACGAAATATAAACAATTATTTGAGAGAATAATACTAAAGGAGAAATTTTCGGAATGAATAAGAAAATCAGAACAGATGCTGTTGATCACCTGTTTGATGCAATATTATGTCTTCAGAATAAGGAAGAGTGCTATAGCTTCTTTGAAGACCTTTGCACAGTTAATGAGTTGTTGTCGCTATCACAGAGGTTTGAAGTGGCATCTATGCTCAGAGATCACAAGACCTATCTTGAGATAGCAGAGAAGACCGGAGCATCCACTGCTACCATCAGTAGAGTAAACCGTTCTCTTAACTATGGCGATGACGGCTATGAGCTTGTCTTCGACAGACTTCAGGAGTAATTATAGGTTTAGACTAAATACAAATAAAGCAAGCACAAAACAACGGGACTGTCATCCAGTGACAGTCCCGTTATTGATGAATACATTATCTTCTCTTCTTTCCATGATGATAACTATTATTATTGTTATTGTTATTGCTATCGTTGTCTGCCTTATTCTCTTCTTTGGAAGCTTCTTCAGATGATTTATTTTCTTCCTTTGAAGGCTCTTCTGCCGGCTTTGAATCTTCCTTTGGAGCTTCCTCAGCAGGCTTATTCTCAGCATTTGATGTTTCCTCAGATGCCTTATCGGCAACTGCGCGTTCTTTTGCAATTTCTGCAGAACTCTTTTCCACACCTGTCATGTTGCACTGGCCGTGGAATACTGCATTTTCATCAATGATGATACCTTTGCAGGAAACATCTCCGATAATCTTGCCTGAATCACTGATTTCTACTTTGCCCTGTGGAGCTGAAAGATTACCTTCTACTTCGCCGGCTATATAGGCGTTCATGCATGATACAGTCCCAACTATTTTGCCTTCCTGGCCAACAATGAGAGCTCCGCTGACAGTGACGTTGCCTTTTACAGTGCCGTCTATTCTGGTGGAATCCTTAGTGGTAAGAGGTCCATCCAATACAGCACCGGGGCCGATAATGGTTCCAACCTGCTCGAGAGCATTGTCCAATACGGCTGCCTCATTTTTTCTTCCAAACATTTTGTTTTCCTCCGTTTATCCGTTAATCTCGATTAATTCTTCTGGATCAACATATTCGTCATCCTGCTGAATCTGGTAACCTAGAGTCGTATTCTTTTCGCCTACGACATAAATAATGTCGCCTTTATCAATCTGGCTGCCCTCGGTTACAAGGGGGTCTCCGGCATTTCTATATATGGAGATATAACCATTTCCATGGTCAATTGAAACTGTGTTACCGAATTTGGTATCTGTTGTTACATTTACTACTGTTCCTGTACCTGAGGCAATTATACTGCTTCCCTCAGCGGCTGTGAAGACAATCAGAGGATTGCCTGTGGCTTCATCCTTGTTCTCTTCTGTAAGTTCAGTAATGGTTGTGGCAGTGGCATCATCAAGAGCTTTCTTGATGGAAGCTGTGCCTGTCAGAGGAAACCCAGTTGGCATAGCCAAAGTCTGTGCTTCCTCCTGAGAAATCTGTTCTTCCTCAAGTCGTTTATTGATTGCAGCCTTAAGCTGTTCTACTTCGGTTTCCAGTTGTTCTTTAGAAGCTTCCAAAACACTGTTGTCGTCTGAAAGAGTTTCAATGGTTGCCTTCTGTTCTGTCTGAATCTCTCTGAGATTTTTGATAGTCAGAGTTTCATAGATTATAACGCAGATGATGGCAAGAACAATGGCAAAACAACTATATGCCAATAGCTGTGTTTTGAAATGATTTAAGTGAAGACGTTTGGTGCTTCCGTCAGAGTCTCCTGAAATCACCATAAAAGTGTAATGCCGCTTATGTCTGTGCTTCCTGGGCTTTACTTCTTTACTCATATTACCTCCGGCAAAAGCTACTACGCAGTCATTGACGCAAATAGTAACCAACTAACGATTGATTTTACCATAACAGGCGTGATTTATCAAATCTTATTAGATAAGCGATAGCTTTTTCATGGCATTCCAAATACCGTTTTCTTCGAGATTGTCGGTGACAAGATCGGCAAGAGCCTTG
This sequence comes from Butyrivibrio sp., assembly GCA_017413105.1. Classification (GTDB taxonomy): domain Bacteria; phylum Bacillota; class Clostridia; order Lachnospirales; family Lachnospiraceae; genus Butyrivibrio. Next base: position 12,683 of record JAFPVA010000091.1, read on the forward strand.
GCTTCATCCATGGATTTCCCCATTGCTACAGCAGTGCCCGCTGTTTCCAGCATTTCTTTGTCGTTGATACTGTCACCGAAGGCTACGGTATTCTTCGGATCTTCGCCAAGTATCTGACAGATTTCAAGAATTCCGGTGCCCTTGTTAAAGCCTTTGGGGACGAGTTCCACGATGGTTTCTGTATGGAGCATATAATCATAGAGGTCAGACAGCTCTTCAAAACACTTATCTCTAGTATCGGATGGGCAAATACAGGATAATTTGTTCATTTCCCAATGTCCCCAGTTATCGTCTATGCTAAGGAGCTTTGTCCCCATTTCCCGCATGACCTTTTCACCGTAAAAATCTCCCTCGAAATCTGACCGATTCATGTAAAGGTAAGTGGGGCCTTCAAGGATTGGCTTAAAGCCATATTTTTTCATGGCAGATAGGGTTCTAAGGGAATCTTCCCTGTTTATCAGACGGTTAAATACCACCTTGCTGTTATATTCGATCATGCATCCGCAGGCAGAGAGTATTCCATCAAAACCTATATCTAAGAGTTCCTTATTATATACAAAAGAGCGGGCCCTTCCCGTGTTGATAAAACATTTGTGGCCATTTGTCTGGGCCACATGGATGGCATTTTTGGCACTCTCGGGAATATAATTATCGGAATTCCACAGGGTTCCATCTATATCAAAAAACAATAACATTGCGTAATTTCCTCCAAAAATCAAAGACATTTTACGTTATAAAATGCCTAATTGGCAAGCTATAGTTGATTTATCCGAATTATGTGATATTATAGTTCAGAAACTGAATAAAGCGGAAGGTGTCTGCAGGTAGCTTATCATCCGGACTTATTTTGTATTGATGGTATCCGTTTGGGAAAAGAGCTGCTGTGCAGGTGAAAAGGGAAACAGGTGCAAGTCCTGCGCGATCTCGTCACCGTGATTCGATAGCTTATCCTCATTACCACTGGGGTAAATACTCCGGGAAGGGAGGAGAGGCGCTGCATGCTAAAGATTTATTCACATGCTGAATCGATAAGTCGGGAGACCTGCCTGTCGCTGTACATAGAATAAAATCCGGCCGCAATGAGCGGCAATTTTATCCGGGTCACGAGGAATTGGCTGTACGAAGTGTTTGGCAAAAGATGTATGTCTTTTGCTATTAATACTGCGCTTATGTTTAAGGCCTCGCCATCCCGCGAGGTTTTTTCTATGTTACGAAAAATTAGGAGCTATTGCACATAAAGTGCATGGCTAATAGAAAAAGGAGAGGATTGAAAATTATGAAAAACAACAAGAAACCTATTATCATCGGAGCAGTTATCCTGGTAGCACTTATTGCTATTTTTGCAATTGTGTATTCTTTGAATAAGCCTGCAACAAGCACAGGTTCCAAGCACATCACAATTGAGGTTACAGGAAGTGACGGACTTACAGAGGATTACACTCTTTCAACAGATGCTGAGTTCCTTCGTCAGGCTATGGATGAGCTGGCTGCAGGAACAGATTTCTCTTATGCAGGTACTGACAGTGAGTATGGCCTCATGGTTGAGTATGTTAATGACGAGAGAGCTCTTTATGCTGAAGACGGTGCTTACTGGGCACTTTATGTAAACGGCGAATATGGCCAGTACGGTGCTGATTCACAGCCTGTAACAGATGGCGACAAATATACATGGACTTATGAGAAGGCTCAGTAAAAAGACTGTTTGATTCACAGGTACTTCATAAATGACTGAAACAAAAAAGAGTTTTTCAATTCTGGATATAGCCCAGATTGGTATAATGGTTGCCGTAATAGAGGTGTCCAAATTTGCCCTCAGCGGGCTTCCGAATATAGAGCTTACAAGCTTTTGGCTCATAATGTTTACGCTGTATTTTGGGTGGAAGATTGTGGCAGTGGTGCCGGTGTTTATTTTGATTGAAGGCGCATTTTACGGTATGCATCTTTGGTGGATCATGTACCTTTATGCATGGCCTCTTTTGGTGCTTATCGCATGGCTGTTCAGGAAAAATACATCTGCGCTGTTGTGGGCTGTTATTTCCGGACTCTTTGGGCTTTGCTTTGGAGCCCTATGTTCAATACCTTATTTTGTGATCGGCTTTAGCACCGGAGGTTTTGCAGCGGGAATGCGTGCTGCGGTTACCTGGTGGATTGCAGGGATTCCCTGGGACTTTATTCATTGCGGCGGCAATTTTGTGATAATGCTTGTTTTATACAAGCCAATAAGCCAGGCAATGAAATGGACAACAAAATCTAACTAAATGAGTATTATAGAAAAAGAACTGCGACCATTTGATCAGTATCATGTTCGCAGTTCTTTTTGCAAACAAAATCGAGTAGGCAAAAGCCTACTCGATCATGGGAGCTTATCCCTCATAAGAAATATCGCAAAAATGAGTTGATGACTTATCAGCCCATCTCGGCTACAACTGTATATTCCTTAACACCTGACTCGTAAGGAATGACATTTCCGGATACTTCTTTGCCGTTTACTGTAAGCTTCCTGATACCCTTCTGAGCACCGTTCTGCTTAACGCTGATGTTGTAAACAGCATCACGATATTTTCTTGTGATCTCGAAATCACCAAAGTCAGCAGGTACGCAAGGATTGATTGAAAGACCATTGTGCGTAGGATATACCCCCAGGATGTACTGGGATATATTTACAAAGGTCCATGCAGCTGTACCTGTGAGCCAGCTGTTCTTGCCCTGTCCAAAGAACTTAGCATCTCTTCCTGCTACCATCTGTGAATATACATAAGGTTCTGTGCAGTGAACATCGCTGATCTCTTCGATATAAGCAGGGCAGGTCTTCTTGTAAATCTCAAAGGCTCTGTCGCCGTGGCCAAGAACAGTCTCTGCAATAGATACCCAAGGATTGTTGTGGCAGAAGATTCCTGCGTTCTCCTTGTATCCCGGTGGATATGAAGAAACCTCGCCGAGTTCAAGGTGATATTTGGTATAAGCAGGCTGAAGGATCATTACACCATACTTGGTGTCAAGTCTCTCCTCAACACTCTTAAGAGCCTTTTCTGCAAGTCCCTCTTTAACACCGATTCCTGCAAGAACACAGAAGCCCTGTGGCTCGATGTAAATCTGGCCTTCCTCACACTCTTTTGAACCAACCTTGTTGCTGTTGGCGTCATAAGCACGAACAAACCATTCGCCATCCCAACCTGCTGTAATTGTAGCTTCGTAAACTTTCTTGATTTCTTCGCGGGCTCTGTCAGCCTCTGCCTGATCTCCGAGGAGCTCTGCAAGCTGTGCATACTCTTCACCATACTTAACGAACATTCCGGCGATGAATACTGACTCAGCAACCGGGCCTTCAGAAGGACCAAAAGTCTGGAAGGATTCTCCGGGATGCTCTGAGAAGCAGTTAAGGTTAAGGCAGTCGTTCCAGTCAGCACGTCCGATAAGAGGAAGTCCGTGAGGACCCTTGTGAGTTGCTGTGAAATCAAAAGAGCACTTAAGGTGTCCCATAAGAGTCTTGGCAACACTCATATCATTATCGAAAGGAACCATCTCTTTTAATATAGAAAGATCACCTGTCTCTCTTACATAAGCGCTGGTACCTGCGATGAGCCAAAGTGGATCATCATTGAAGCCTGAACCGATGTCGGAATTACCCTTCTTGGTAAGTGGCTGATACTGGTGGTATGCGCTACCATCCTGGAACTGAGTAGATGCGATATCGATGATACGCTGTCTTGCTCTGTCAGGAATGAGGTGAACGAATCCGAGAAGATCCTGGCAGGAATCTCTAAAGCCCATTCCTCGGCCGATTCCTGACTCATAATAGGAAGCAGAACGCGACATGTTGAATGTAACCATGCACTGATACTGATTCCAGATATTGACCATACGATCAACCTTCTCATTCTTGGAGGAGATGTGATAGTTGGAAAGGAGCTCTTTCCAATAGCTCTTAAGTTCTGTAAGTGCCTTGTCAACTGCATCCTCTGTCTTGTATGAATTAAGAAGTGCGATAGCAGGCTTCTTATTAATTACTGAAGGGGCTTCCCACTTGTCATCTTCAGGGTTCTCGATATATGCCAGAACAAAGATGAAAGTTTTTGACTGACCGGGCTTTAACTCTATGTTGATCTGATGAGATGCGATTGGAGACCAGCCGCTAGCAACAGAATTTGTACACTTTCCTTCAGAAACAACATCAGGTGAATCCGGACCGTTGTAAGCACCGAGGAAAGCATCTCTGCTGGTATCAAATCCATCAACAGCGCTGTTAACACTATATACTGCGTAATGATTACGTCTCTCTCTATACTCTGTCTTGTGATAGATGGTTGAGCCGTTTTCTGTAACTTCTACTTCACCGGTTGAGAGGTTTCTCTGGAAGTTCTTCATGTCGTCATCGGCATTCCACAGACACCATTCAACATAAGAGAAAAGTGAAAGATTTGCATCTGTATCCTTATTGTTTGTAATAGTAACCTTGGATACTTCGCAGTTGTCATTCATGGGAACAAATGTGAGAACCTTTGCTTCAACCTTGTTCTTGGTAGAAGTGAAAGTGCTGTATCCAAGACCATGACGGCACTCATAGGAATCGAGCTGAGTCTTTACAGGCTGCCAGCCGGGATTCCATACAGTTATATTTGCAGTATCTGTATTGTCTTTAATATAGAAGTACTTACCGTTATTGTCATAAGGAACATTGTTGTAACGATATCTTGTGAGTCTAAGGAGCTTAGCATCCTTGTAAAATGTATATCCGCCACAGGTGTTGGATATTAAGGAAAAGAACTCCTTGTTGCCCAGATAGTTGATCCAGGGAAGTGGAGTCTTGGGTGTTGTGATGACATACTCTAAAGCGCTGTCGTCAAAATAACCGTATTTCATTTTGCCCTCCATATTTAATATGTAATATTGTGAATGATGCTTCAAAAGACTTAAACGTTTTCGATGCTTTTCATGTCACATTATATATGGTTGTATATCATAATGCAACAATAATTTTATATGAAAAAAGCGCTAAAATACTAGCATATTTGGCTATACACAGAGGATGCTGAAAGAGTTATGTATAGTTTTCTGAAAAATGTAAGCACTTTCGAAAACGTTTACTTAGTATATGAATAAACTATGAACAGGGCTGGAAAAATGTATGAAATAATGATTATAAAATTATATAAAAGTACTAAAAATATAAAACATGCACAAAAAAATACAAAAGGCTATTGCTTTTGGGGTAAAAATGTTGTACATTTAACTTACGAAAACGATTTAGTAATCGATTCTGAGGAGTGTAATTTGAAAAATGATATCACTTAAGGACATATCAAAGGAATGCTGTGTGTCCGTCGCTACAGTTTCTAAGGCACTTAATGATCATAGCGATATTAGTGAGGAAACAAAGAAACATGTGAGAGAGGTCGCTGAGCGAATGGGGTACAGACCCAATGCTGCAGCACAGGCACTCAAGACAAACAGGACCAACAATATCGGAGTTCTTTTTGTAGATGAGGCCAACAGTGGACTTACCCATGACTATTTCAATCATGTTTTGGATAGTTTTAAGCGGACAGCAGAAGATAACGGCTTTGACATAACATTTATAAACGGAGCAAAGAACAGGCTCCACAATATGTCTTATCTGTCCCATGCGATTTACAGAGGCTTTGACGGGGTGATGATCGCCTGTGTCGATTTCCTGGATCCGCAGGTGGCAGAGTTGGTGGACAGCAGCATACCTGTTGTGACAATAGACCACCTGTTTAACGGCAGGATCTCAATTGTATCAGACAACATAAAAGGTATGAAGGAACTCACAACCTATGTATATGAAAAAGGACATCGTAAAATTGCCTATATACATGGAATGGATTCAGCTGTTACAATGAGTAGACTTTGTTCCTTCTATAAAACATTGCAGGATTTTGGAGTGGCTGTACCTGATGAATATGTACTGGCAGCTCCTTACAGAGATACAGATGCGGCATTTGAAGCGACCAATAAGCTTCTGGATCTTCCGGATCCGCCAACATGTATAATGTATCCTGATGATTTTGCAGCCTTTGGTGGTTTGAATGCCATCAGGAAGAGAGGGCTCAGGATTCCTGAAGATATCTCGGTTGTGGGATATGACGGAATAGATTTGGTAAACAGAATAAGTCCTGTTCTTACCACATTGGTTCAGGATACTGAAAAGATCGGAAGGATGGCAGCAGAGAAGCTCATAAGTCTTATCAATAATCCCAAGGGAACTGTTATAGAACAGGTAGTCATAGTGGGAGAGCTTGAACCGGGCGAGACGGTTAAAAAAATCTCGTAATCGAACTGATTTAAGACGGCAATGCTGTTTTAAATAAATAACTCATAAAAAGAAATAAAAATGGGAGATGGAGGTAATTTGGTAATGAAAAGAAAGTTGCTTAGTTTAATGCTTTCAGCAACAATGGTAGCGGGAGTTCTTTCCGGATGTGGTAGCACAGCTGCTACAACAACTGAGGCACCAGCACCTGAGACACAGGCAGAAGTTAAGGAAGAGGCACCAGCTAAGGCAGATGCTCCTACAGAGTCAACTGAGACAGTTGAGGCTGCTGAGGAAGGAAAGGTTCTTAACATCTATGCTTGGAACGAAGAGTTCAAGTCAAGACTTACAGATCACTATCCTGGATACACAGTAGTTGATGCTACAACAGGAACAATCGGTGATGTAACAGTTAAGTGGAACATCACACCTTCTGATGATAATGCATATCAGAACAACCTGGATGAGAACCTTCTCAAGCAGGAAAGCGCAGCTGCAGATGATAAGATTGATATTTTCCTCGTTGAGGCTGACTACGCTCTTAAGTATGTAGATACAGATTTCACAGCACCTGTTGCTGATTTTGGTGTTACAGATGCTGAGCTTGCTAATCAGTACAAGTATACACAGGATGTTATGACAGATTCTAACGGCGTTCTTAAGGGCGTTTCATGGCAGGGCTGCCCTGGCGTACTTATCTACAACCGTGAAGCTGCTAAGGAAGTTCTTGGATCAGATGATCCTGCAGAAGTTCAGAAGGCAGTTAAGGACTGGGATACATTCTCAGCTACAGCTGATCTTATGAAGGCAGCTGGTTACAACATGACAGCTACAACAAACGATGCTTATCGTGTATTCTCTAACAACGTATCTGGCAAGTGGGTACAGGACGGCAAGGTTGTTATCGATGACAACATCATGAAGTGGGTTGACCTTTCTAAGAAGATGGCAGATGAGAAGATGACAACAACATCAGATCTTTGGTCAGATGACTGGTCAAAGGGCTTCTATCCAGACGGCAAGGTATTTGCTTACTTTGGACCAGCTTGGCTCATCAACTTCTGTATGGCTGCTGACGTTGACGGATCAATCGCTAACCTTGGCGGTTGGGGCGCAACTGAGGGACCTCAGGGCTTCTTCTGGGGCGGCACATGGATCTGCGGCGCAGCTGGAACAGATAACCCAACACTCGTTGGTGACATCATGAGACAGCTTACATGCAACGAAGAGATCATGCTTGACATCGTTGCTAAGGATTCTGATTTCGTAAACAACAAGCCAGCTATGGAAAAGGCTGCTACAGACGATGCTTATGCATTCTCAGTATTTGGTGGCCAGAATCCTCTTGGAATGTTCTGCACAGGAGCTGAGAACTGCGATCTTTCAAACCAGAGCGCATATGATCAGGGATGTAACGAAGAGTTCCAGAGAGCAATGAAGAACTACTTCGATGGAAACGCTACACTTGACGAGGCACTTGATATCTTCAAGAAGGCAATCGTTGAGAAGTATCCTGAGCTTACAGTAGAATAATTCTTATAGAGTTACTTGATTTATAGTGATGAAAAGGGGCGCATTGGTTTTACCGTGCGCCCCATATAATGAGATGAGTAATCGGGGAGAATGCGTATGGCTATATCTAAGGTGAGATTACAGAAGCAGCCCTTTGCTGTTAACGAACAAATAAATGAAGTAAAAAAAGGATCGCTTATGAAGAAAAGAAGTAAAGTGGTAAGCTATAACAAATGGGGATATATCTTTCTCATTCCCTTCGTTGTTGTTTATCTTATTTTCCAGATGGTGCCTTTGGTAACCACAATCTATAATTCTTTCTTTGAGAATTATCGTTCTGGTCTTAAACAGATTGGACCTAATTTCATAGGAATGCAGAACTATATCACTATTATTACTAATGGTGATCTTCCAACATATTTCAAGAACACAATGATAATGTGGATCATGGGCTTTGTTCCACAGATTATTCTTTCACTTCTGCTTGGTGCATGGTTTACAGATCCATCACTCAGACTTAAATGTCAGGGATTTTTCAAGACAGTTATCTATATGCCAAACCTTATCATGGCATCTGCTTTCTCAATGTTGTTCTTCACATTGTTTGCGGACAGCGGCCCTATAAATTCATTACTTATGAACATGGGTATGATTGCTGAACCATATAAGTTCATGTCACATATCTGGTCAGTTCGTACACTTGTAGCATTTATGAACTGCGTTATGTGGTTTGGAAATACGACAATACTTCTGATGGCAGGTATGATGGGAATTGATCCATCACTCTTCGAGGCAGCGCAGGTAGATGGCGCTACAGCTAACCAGATTTTTTATAAAATAACACTACCACTTCTTAAACCAATCCTGATCTATGTAATGATCACATCACTTATCGGTGGTCTGCAGATGTTCGATGTTCCTCAGATCCTCACAAACGGATCCGGTGATCCTATGCGTTCATCTATGACACTGATCATGTACCTGAATAAGCATCTGTTCAGTAAGAACTATGGCCTTGCCGGTGCTCTATCAGTATTTATGTTCATTATCACAGGTATCTTGAGCTTCATGGTATTTAAGTTTACAAGCTCAAAAGAAGTAAAGTGATGAAGGGAGAGAGAAATGGCAGATAATAGAAGTAAAATGGCAGGCCAGGATGACAACAGAGCATCCGTTCATGCCAGACGTGTAGTCGCTTATGTAGTACTTATTTTGGTTTCATTCCTTTGCCTTTTCTGGTTCTATGTACTGTTTATCAATGCAACCAGATCAAATTCAGAGCTTACTAAGGGATTTACAGCCATTCCCGGTGTTCATCTTTTAGAGAACTGGATCAATCTTAAGAATGGAACACTTCCAATCTTTAACGGAATTTTAAATTCACTTTTTGTAGCTCTTGCAACTGCAGCGCTTTCAACATACTTCTCAACAATGACAGCTTATGCTATCCATGCGTATGACTTCAAAATGAAGAAGTTTATGTTTACCTTCATCCTTATGGTCATGATGATCCCTACACAGGTTACCGCACTTGGTTTCCTGCAGTTGATCGGCAAGATGGGCATGGATGATAGCTTTGTTCCACTTATTGTTCCTGCTGTGGCAGCACCTGCAGTATTCTTCTATATGAAGCAGTACATGGATTCAACACTTCCTCTTTCACTTATTGAGGCAGCAAGAATCGACGGATCAGGTGAGTTCAGAACATTTAATCAGATCGTGTTACCGCTTATGAAACCTGCGATCGCTGTTCAGGCAATCTTCTGTTTCGTAACAAGCTGGAATAACTACTTTACTCCGGCACTGGTTCTTCACACTGATTCAAAGAAGACACTTCCTATTCTTATTGCTCAGCTCCGTTCAGCAGACTGGCTTAAGTTTGACATGGGACAGGTTTATGTAATGATCGCATTCTCAATCTTCCCTGTAGTGGTTGTTTATCTTCTTCTTTCAAGATACATCGTTGGCGGAGTAACACTTGGTGGTGTTAAGGGTTAATAAATTCGATATCCTCCTTTCTTTTATTCTGGCCATACCTCCAGAATAAAGGTTACTCTTTCCTTTTATAAGCGTTTAGAGACCGCGACATTCCCCGATGTCGCGGTCTCGCTTATTAATTAAAAGAACGGGATCAGCTGATGCTGGAGCGAGCCGGATTTATATTATTTTGCTCACTACTCCGCGTCGTGATTCATGGTATAAAAATATGCCCCATTCTTTCTGCGTTTTCAAAGCGGGAAACCGCAAACAGAAAGATGGGGCATATTTTTACACTCATGAATCATCTTCCTTGTGCGTATGATTCGCAAAATAATATAAAACTCCGGCTCAAAAACATCATCACCTGATCCCTGTCTGTGATTTAGAAAGCGATATGGGAAATTATGTAAAGTGGAATGTTGCGATCGAGCATTCGGCTCTTCTGGTGTGGAGCGGAAGGAAGTGAGGAGAGAGAAGGAGGAGGGGAAGGGAAGGAGAGGAGAGGGGCTGTGAAATGTGACGAATAATTAGCAGTAATTGGGAATAATTTGGATATATTTTGGGTTGCCTTTGGGACTTTAGTGTGATAAACTCTTTCCTATGAGTACAAATGTCCGTGAAGTGCGGACATAATAAATGCGATAGATACGGGATTTTACGCGACATAGATACATATGTCCGTTGAGGGAAAACATGCAACAGGATACAGGTTATTATGTTCTACGCAGGCAGGCAGTCCCAGAGGTGCTTTTGAAGGTTGTTGAAGCCAAAAAGCTGCTGGAATCCGGAAAAGTTAAGACTGTCAACGAGGCAACAGAAGTCCTTGGGATAAGCCGCAGTTCTTTTTACAAATATAAAGAAGATATATATGAGTTTCATGATAGTCTGCAGGGAACGACACTGACCCTGACCTTCCAGATGAATGACGAAGTGGGGCTTTTGTCCTACGTTCTAAATCTTATTGCAGACTTCGGAGCAAATATTCTTACGATTCATCAGTCGATTCCACTAAACGGAGTAGCATCGTTATCAATTACGATTCAGGTTCTGCCCACCACAAGAGATATCATGGAGATGATTTCCAAGATGGAGAAGGCGGAAGGCGTTCATAAGGTACATATTACAGGTCGAAGTGCGACACTAACATAAAATTTGGAGGATGACATGGCAAAGGTAGCAGTTTTGGGATATGGAACAGTTGGAAGCGGAGTAGTTGAGGTTCTGGATACTAACGCAGCTGAAGTGGCAAAGAGCGCCGGAGAGGCGATTGAGCTTAAGTATATTCTTGATCTTCGCGAGTTTCCCGGGGATAAGCATGAGGCCCAGGTTGTACATGATATAAACGTTATTTTGGATGACTCTGAGGTTAATGTTATCTGCGAGACAATGGGCGGAATTGAGCCGGCATTTACTTTTGAAAAAAGTGCTATTGAAAAAGGAAAGAGCGTCTGCACTTCCAATAAAGAACTTGTGGCTGCCCACGGACCGGAACTTGTGGAACTTGCAAAAAAGAACGGAGTAAGCTATCTGTTCGAGGCAAGTGTTGGTGGCGGTATTCCTGTTCTCAGGAGCCTTAATGATTCTCTTAAACATGAGAAGGTTGATGCCATTACAGGTATCTTAAATGGAACAACAAACTATATCCTTACAAAGATGGATAAAGAGGGAGCAGAATTCTCCAAGGTCCTTAAGGTGGCACAGGAGAAGGGATATGCAGAGCGTAATCCTGAAGCTGATGTAGAAGGTTACGATGCCTGCCGTAAAATTGCTATCCTTGCAAGCCTCATGAGCGGAAAACACGTTAATTATGAGGATATTTACACTGAGGGTATTACAAAGATTACTGCCGAGGATTTTGCTTATGCAAAAACCATGGGCATGGCCATTAAACTCCTTGGTATGTGCAAAAGAAATGAGAATGGCTTTTTTACAATGGTATCTCCTTTCCTTATTCCGATGGAGAATCCTCTTGCCAGTGTAAATGGCGTTTTTAATGCTATCAACATTCACGGTAATATGCTTGGTGATGTAATGTTTTATGGCAAGGGCGCAGGCAAGAATGCCACAGCCAGTGCTGTCGTTGCTGATGTGATCGATATTGTAAAGCACAAGGGCAAGCATATAGAAGTTAACATGAAGGCTGAAAAGGCTGATATTTCGCCAAAGGATAATGCAGTAAGAAGCTTTTTTGTCAGGGTTCCGCAAGAGCAGACAGATCAGGCAAAAGAGATCTTTGGCAGCAAGATAGAAGTGGTTGATGGCGGCGAAGCTAATAATGAATTTGCCTTCGTGACAGACATGATCTCTGAGAAGGACTTCGAGGAACGCCTCTGGAAACTGGATTGCGTGAAGGGATACATTAGATTATTTTAAAACATTGAGGAAGGAAAGATATTATGAAAAAGGTAGTCAAATTCGGTGGCAGCTCACTTGCCAGTGCAGAGCAGTTTAAAAAGGTTGGCGAGATAATAAACGCTGATCCTGATAGAAGCTATGTAGTGCCTTCTGCACCGGGCAAAAGAAATTCCAAGGACACAAAGGTCACAGACATGCTCTATAAGACCTATGCTCTTGCAGAAGCAGATAAGGATTTTTCCAAGCAGCTTAGTGATATAAAGGCTCGCTATGATGAGATCATTAAGGGACTTAAGCTCAAGCTTTCTCTTGCTGATGAGTTTAAGACTATTGAAAAGAATTTTAAGGCTAAGGCCGGCGTTGATTACGCTGCCAGCCGTGGCGAGTATCTCAACGGAATCATCATGGCCGCATATCTTGGTTTTGAATTCATTGATTCTGCTACTGTAGTAGCTTTTGACAAGAACGGTGATTTTGACGCAGAGAAGACCAACAAGCTTATGGCAAAAAAGCTTGAGAAGACACCTATGGCTGTTGTTCCCGGCTTCTATGGTGCATATCCGGATGGAAAAATAAAGACCTTTTCAAGAGGCGGCTCAGATATCACAGGTTCAATCGTATCAAGGGCAATAAAGGCAGATGTTTATGAGAACTGGACCGATGTATCAGGGTTCCTTGTTGCAGACCCAAGAATCATCGATAAGCCACCGCACATCGAGACTATCACATATACTGAGCTTCGCGAGCTTGCCTATATGGGCGCCGGTGTACTTCATGAGGATGCTATTTTCCCTGTAAGAAAGGAAGGCATTCCGATCAACATCCGCAACACCAATAAGCCTGAGGATCCGGGCACATGGATTGTTGAGTCTACAGCCAAGAAGTCTAAATATGTCATCACAGGTATTGCAGGGAAGAAGGGCTTCTGCTGCGTTAACGTTCTTAAGGATCAGATGAACTCAGAGGTTGGATTTGTAAGAAGAGTTCTTCAGGCTTTTGAGGACCAGAATATCTCAATTGAGCATGTTCCATCAGGTATAGATACCATGACAGTATTTGTGCAGCAGGATGAGTTCATTGAAAAGGAACAGGCTGTTGTTTCTGAGATTCACAGACTTGCCCGCCCTGATATGCTCGAGATTGAGTCAGACCTTGCTCTTATCGCTGTTGTGGGACGCGGTATGAAGTCAACCCGCGGTACTGCAGGAAGAATCTTCTCAGCCCTTGCTCATGCCAGCGTAAACGTAAGAATGATCGATCAGGGCTCCTCTGAGCTGAACATCATCATTGGTGTTGAAAACAGAGATTTTGAAAAAGCTATCCGCGCAATCTACGATATTTTTGTGACAACTCAGATGTAAGATAATAATAGAAAACCACCGGGGCGACCGGTGGTTTTCTTTATTTCCCAAGAAGATACCATAAGAATTGCTTGGATACTTCTGTGTGTTTGGTGTTGATTACTATGCCGACTACAGGGGATGCTCCATCATAAGCGCCTACATTTGCCAGAGCGGCGGAATCATCAACCTTTATGCCAACAGGAATGGGATTTTGCATCTCGGTAGGGTCTGTGGTTGGCATGGTGAAGTCTTTGTTGTAGGCGTCAGCCATGACAGCGTATTTGTTCTCAGCATCAAACTCTCCGGTGCTGATGTAATGCTGATATTCCTCAGAGTTAAGGAAATCCAGGTAGGCCTGATCCACATATACAAGCCTGCCACTTAATTCGGAAAGTTCTGATGACGAGAGGACTGTTCTCAGATCAAGGAAAGTTTCCTGATTTGCATAGTGGGTAAAAACAGTACTGTCTGCCATCATAACATCAAGCTCTGAGGCTGCCATGTTAGCCATGATCTTCTGGCTGGTCGCAATGGTCATCTCGTCGATGATCTGCAGGTTGTAGGTCTGAGTTGTATCGATGTAGCAGTCGTATTCTTCGGTATTTATTCCTGAATATTCTGCAAACTCTTTTTCCAGGATATCCTGAGCTGCAGAAGCAGTAGAATTGATTGCTACTGCGTAAAAGGCGTAGGGCTTATTGTCCTTCACGTCGCGAATCAGAGTTGCAAGTAAAATGATGACACATACAACTACCAGAGTATGGATCTTATAATACTCCCAAAAGTAATCCCAGTGGGCTTTAAAGCCCTGACCCTTTAGTTTCTTTTGCTGTTCTCTTATTTCTTCATGTACTGACATTTTTTTCTCCAATTAACAGAAAAATAATTTTTATTTGATGATAAAACATATATAATAAAAATAGGTGTTTTTCGTTCTGAAAACATAATAAACATAATATAAATAATGAACCCAAAGTGTCAATCAGCATTTATAAAAAATGTATTAAAAATACCTTGAAAGATTGTTTAAAGCAATATAAAATAATCCCTAAAAATGGCACTTTGATAGGAGGTTATTGTTATAAAATGGTTAGCGATAACAGTTATGTAGAATGTCTGGTTTCAAGCAAAGCGTCACCACTTATGGTTGTTCTTAAGGGAATCACCCTTGCGCTTACGATCGTTTTCTTTATTTCCGCATTTTTATTAGGTTTTGGTATTGTGGGGCTTATCCTGACAATTGCCGCAGGTGTGGCTTATTATTTTGTTTCACTTAATGCCAGCATCGAGTTCGAGTATCAGTACTGTGACCGTGAGATTACAGTGGACAAGGTCCTCAACAAGAGCAGACGTAAGAATATCGGCAAATATGATGTCGGACGTATTGAGGCAATGGCTCCCAGCAAGTCTTATCATCTTGATGAGTACAGAAACAAGACCTATAAGGTTTTGGATTTTTCAGCAAGAGAGAAAGATCCTCAGCCGGATCCGACATATACTATATTTTATGATGGCAAGGAAAAGATAATTCTTGAACCCACCAGAGAATTTGTGGAAGCTATCAGAAACGTTGCACCACGTAAGGTCTTTGTAGACTGATATTTTTGAATTCTTGAATCGGATTACTTTTTGTGATTCGGGAATATATATTTGGGGAATATTATTTGGGGTGTATTGGTAACTGAGACAAGATTTTGAATGGAGAGTGAAAAATGGGACAGATTATTGGCGAAGGAATTACTTTTGATGATGTGCTTTTGGTACCTGCTTATTCACAGGTAATACCCAATCAGGTAGATGTAAGTACTTACCTTACTAAGAAGATCAAGTTGAACATTCCTATGATGAGTGCAGGAATGGACACAGTTACAGAGCACAGGATGGCCATTGCCATGGCAAGACAGGGCGGAATCGGTATCATCCACAAGAACATGTCAATCGAGGCTCAGGCTGAGGAGGTTGACAAGGTAAAAAGATCAGAGAACGGTGTTATCACTGACCCATTTTCACTTTCTCCGGAGCATACATTGGCTGATGCAGATTCTCTGATGGCGAAGTTCAGAATTTCAGGTGTGCCTATTACTGAGGGCAGAAAACTCGTAGGCATCATCACAAACCGTGATCTTAAATTTGAAAAAGATTTTTCCAAGAAGATCAAAGATGTTATGACAAGTGAGAACCTCATTACTGCAAAAGAGGGCATCACATTAGAGGAAGCAAAGAGCATCCTCGCAAAGTCCAAGAAGGAAAAGCTTCCTATCGTAGATGATAATTACAATCTCGTTGGACTTATCACTATAAAGGATATTGAGAAGACTATAAAGTATCCTCTTTCAGCCAAGGATGACCAGGGAAGACTTCTCTGCGGAGCAGGAGTAGGCATTTCTGCTAACTGCCTCGAGAGAGTAGCAGCCCTTGTTGATGCAAAGGTTGATGTTATTGTTCTTGATTCAGCACACGGACATTCAGAGAATGTTCTTAAGTGCCTTAGAATGATAAAAGAGAAATTCCCGGATCTTCAGGTTGTTGCAGGAAACGTTGCAACAGGAGCTGCTACAAAGGCTCTTATTGAAGCCGGTGCAGACGCTGTTAAGGTTGGTATTGGACCTGGATCTATCTGTACAACCCGTGTGGTTGCAGGTATCGGTGTTCCACAGATCACAGCTATCATGGACTGCTATGAAGTTGCCAAGGAGTATGGCATTCCGATTATCGCTGATGGTGGTATCAAGTATTCAGGAGATATTACAAAGGCCATCGCTGCAGGCGGCAACATCGTTATGATGGGTTCCATGTTTGCAGGTTGTGATGAGGCTCCGGGTGAGTTCGAGCTCTTCCAGGGCAGAAAGTACAAGGTATATCGTGGAATGGGGTCTATTGCAGCCATGGAGAACGGCTCCAAGGACCGCTATTTCCAGGAAGATGCCAAGAAGCTTGTTCCTGAAGGAGTTGAGGGACGTGTTGCCTATAAGGGAACTGTTGAGGACACAGTATTCCAGCTTATGGGCGGTCTTCGTTCAGGTATGGGCTATTGTGGCTGCGGATCAATTGAAGAGCTTAAGGAGAACGGCAGATTCATTAAGATGACATCAGCTGCCCTTCGTGAGTCACATCCTCATGATATTCAGATCACCAAGGAAGCTCCTAACTACAGCGTAGATGACAGATCATAAAGTTTTTTGAAACTATTAACATAATAAGTAACGCCCGACATTTTTTCTTGAGGGGGGAAAATGCAGGAGACGATTACACAGTCAGAACTTGAAAATGGAATGACCAATGGCTCTTTTGAACAGGAAAAAGGAGCCCTTGGTCATTTTGCGCTTAAACATAAAAAAGAGATGCAGTCCTGGCAGGATAAATTCTGTGAGATGGCAGGGGTGTATGCTCTTTGCCTTGATGCGAACGGAAACCCCTTAAGTTCTTTTTCCGGTAATCCACATGAGATAGAAATAATAAAGAAATATGTTACTGAGATCAGGATGCACAATATCTTCACCCGTGTATCTGAGAGCGAGCTTGAGGATCAGGCAGTTGAGATAACGGAGGTGCCGAACCTTAGGCTTGCAGCTGTTGCTTTAAAGGATGGAAAGACTACTTCCGCAGTCTGGATAGTTTGCGGAATTATTACGGATGCGGAATATGAAAAAGAGTTTTACCACGTTCCACCTATAGATTCTTTCGTGTATCAGATAACAGAAAAGAAGTTTTATAAGACTCTTGATCTTCTTCGCAAGACCCTTAGCATTATTCTATCTATAGAGGCATCAAGATCCAAGGCTATAGCCATAAGTGAGGAATCCAGGCAGCAGAAGCTTGAGATGACGACCTCCTTCCACAGAGCTGAGACCATGACGGAGATAGTATCGCTCCTGGACAGCGATGAAGCTATCGAGAACATCATGGTGGAGATACTCTCAAAGCTCTGCACGTACTTACAGATAAGCAACGGCTTTACCTGCAGGATACACAATAATACCCTGATGGATATAGTTGTGCAGTGGACTCTGCCCGGTACCAGCAAGATGTTTCTGGATACCACAGATCAGGATGTGTGCTGGTTTTTGGGCGCAGAGAAGGCGATTGTTGTATCCAGTGACACCCAGATGAATGCCGGAGAGCGGGAACAACTCGATATTCTGGGGATAAAAGCTCTGGTTGCAATGCCCATTGTTATTAACGGTGCACCTACGTTTTACGTGTGTCTTACAGAAAACAGGGAAAACAGGATATGGTCCATCGATGACATCAAATTTGTGAATGATGCCATGAGGATCCTTCAGAGTATCATTACAAAGAGGATTCAGACCAATTCTCTGGCAAGTTCGTTTGCATCGCTGGAAGCGGTTCTGGACAATGTGGGAAGTTCAATCTATGTCAGGGATATTGGCACGGGAGTACTTCTTTTTGCCAACAGAAGCTTTAAAAAGAACTTTAGCAAAGAACTTCAGGAAAACAAACTGATAGATCTTTTTGAATCGAATATACCATCAAGAAGTCATTCCGGTAATTATGAGATAAGCCACAAGGCTCGCGGCAAGTGGTATGACGTCTACTATACAAGGATCAAGTGGGTTGACGGAAGGCCTGTTTCTCTATGTGCGATTTACGATATTACTGAGAAAAAACTCTACCAGAAGAGAATCGAGCAGCAGGCATATACTGACTTCCTGACAGGGCTCTATAACAGAATGTGTTGTGAAAAGGATCTGGCAAAATATGTTGATGATGCCAGAAATACAGGCAGGACCGGAGCACTTATGTATCTGGATCTTGACGACTTTAAGCACATAAATGATAGCCTTGGCCATCAGTATGGAGATGTGCTTCTGCAGGATATCTCGAAGGCTATGAGCCGGATAGAGGGAATTGGCAATTCCTGTTATCGGATGGGCGGAGATGAGTTCGTTATTGTGATTCCGCCGGAAAGCTATCACAGGTATGACAAGATAGTTGAAGAGATAAAAAATGCTTTCGCAACGCCCTGGTACTTAAAGGACAGCGAATATTACTGCACAATGAGTATGGGGGTGGTTAAGTTCCCTGAAAACGGCGACAGTGTATCAGAGCTTATCAGAAAATCAGATGTGGCCATGTATGAGGCCAAGAAGTCAGGAAAAAACAGGATTGCTGAGTATTCCGATAACATCGATGCATCTTCTATCCACAGGCTGGATCTCGAGAAGAATATGTATGATGCCATCAGCAGGAGCTGTGAGGAGTTTGAGGTATACTTCCAGCCGATCATTTTGCAGGATGTTAAGAGCAAAAAGACAGGGAAGGGAAGTAAAAAGAAACTCAGACACGTGGGAGCAGAAGCGCTTGTCAGATGGAATAGCGGAAATCTGGGATTTTTGAGTCCTGACGAATTTGTTCCCCTTGCTGAGTATCTGGGACTTATAACTCCGATCGGAAATCATGTTCTCAAAAAAGCCTGCGAGTGCTGCAGGCAGTGGAATGAGTCAGGAACCGGCGAGTTTGTTGTGGGTGTTAATCTTTCTATAGTTCAGATCATGCAGACTGATATTGTTGATGTCATAAAGAAAAACATCGAGGAAAACAACCTTAAGCCTGAATGGCTTGTATTGGAGCTGACAGAAAGGCTTGCAATAAACGATCTTGCAAGAACAAAGCAGACTCTTTTGGATATAAAAGCACTTGGAGTAAGGCTTGCTCTTGACGATTTCGGAACCGGTTATACCGCACTTAGCAGTATAAGGGCGCTTCCTTTTGACATCATCAAGATAGACAAGGATTTTGTAAAAGATATTGAGGACAGTGATTTCTCAAAGGCTTTTGTCCGCACTATGGTTCAACTTGGAAAGACCATAGGAGCAGATGTTTGCGTAGAGGGTATAGAAACCCAGGAACAGCTCTCTGCCGTAGATGGAATGGAAGTGAAATTCATTCAGGGGTATTATTACGATAAACCCATACGTAGAGCGGCTTTCGAGGAAAAATATGTCTATAATAATCAGATGTGATATACTATAATTCAAGGCAGAATTTATCGGGTTATGGCAGAAAAGATATAAATGATACTGTAGACGGTTTTAGTGATTAGACTAAGATGAGGTATAGGTTATGGGTATTTTTTCCGGACTTGAAAAACTTGGACTTGGAAACATAGGAAAAGGGGGAGACCTTTTTGAAGATCCCAAGAAGAAGGAGGAGGCTGTAAAGAAGGAGGAACCCAAGAAAAAGCTGGTTCTTGTTAATGAAGAGGATTATCTTTTTGACAAGAAGTATACCTGCCCGGTTTGCGAGGATGATTTTGAGGTTAAGACTGTCAGGACCGGTAAGGTTCGTATAAAGAGTGTTGATCTGGATCTTCGCCCTGTTTACGATGAACTGGACCAGAACAAATATGATGTAGTAGCCTGCCCTCACTGCGGATACGCTGCCCTTGGACGATATTTTTCAACCCTTAACAAATATCAGATTGAAGATATCAGAGTTAAGGTCAGCATGAATTACAAGAAACAGGATTATAACGAGCCCACCTATAGCTATGAATATGCAAAGAGCCTGTATCAGCTTGCTCTTGCCAATGCAGTTGTAAAAAAGGCTAAAAACAGTGAGAAGGCTTATATCTGCTTAAAGACAGCCTGGGTACTTCGTGGTGAGGTACAGAGGATGGATCCTTCTGAGGAAGGCTATGAGGAGAAGAAGGCTGCAAACGAAGCTCAGGAGAAAGAGCTTTTGTCAAATGCGCTTAACGGTTTTGTTATGGCGAGACAGTCTGAGGAATTTCCTATTGCCGGAATGGATGCATCAACGCTGGATTATCTGGTGGCAGCTCTGGCGGTTGAGACGGAACAGTATGATATAGCAAGCAAGATGATATCAGAGATACTGGCCTCAAGAGTGGCTAACAGCCGTATCAAAGACAAGGCCCGCTTCCTGAAAGAAACCATGGCCGAGAAGAAGGGTGAATAGAGCTCCAGAAATATTTGTATCTGTTCGCTTTTCCTCGTCGTGATTTATAAACAAAAATAAAAAGGATTGCCGACTATCACGTAGTTCATAGAAGTCGTCAATCCTTTTTCTCGCCCCAATTACTTATTAAATCTATAGATATTGGGGTGAGCTTCTCATCACTTCTCGTCGTCGAAGAACTCTTCTGACTTGGAAGCGGCAGGCTCTTTTGAGGAATCATCTGAAGCTTCTTCGGAGTCCTCTTCATCGAGGGAATCATCATCGCCGGAATCAGTATCCTCTGAGTCTTTGGAATCAGATGTCTTGATGTCTACATATTTGCGGGAACCAAATTTGAAATCAGGGGCGTCGTCGTCCTCATCCTCAAAATCTTCGAAATCATCGAAATCGTCGTCATCAAACTCATCTGCGATGGCTGAATCTCTTTTTGATAAATAGTAGTATGCGCCTGCTGCGGCAGCACCTACAGCGGCACAGAAGATGATAAACTTTCCAAATCCATTTTTCTTGGACATATAAACCTCCCCTTTATGAGTACATTTAGAAAATGCATAATTCATATACATCTAATATTCTAATACAAATAAATTGCAAATAAAAGTGTAATTTATTTGTATTAAATGTTTATAAATAACGGCAAAACGTTTGAAGTGGAATCGTAAAAATGATATATTCATAATAGACCGTTATAGTCAATTGCGCGTGATAGGAAGACTTGAAGATGAATGAAAAATTTTTTGAACTAAAAAAAGAAAAGCAGGACAGGATGATAAATGCAGCGCTGTTAGTCTTTTCCAAATATGGATATTATCATGCGAGTACTGATGAGATAGTGAAAGAGGCAAATATCAGCAAGGGCCTCTTATTTCATTATTTTACCAGCAAAATTGGAATGTATGCTTTTTTATATGATTATGCGACCAGATTTGTGACCCTGGAGCTGACGGGCAATGTCGAGAGAAATGAAACAGACTATTTTACTCTGTACAATCAGATTCTTGATGCAAAGGTTGCTGCGATGGCCCAGTATCCCTATATTTTTCTTTTCCTGAACAAAGCTGATGAGGAGACGCAGCCGGAGGCACTGGCTGAGATCAGTGAGAGACGGGAAAAATATCAGCGTATCATGGAGGCTTTGAGGGAGAGAGCCGATATCACTAAATTTGCACCGGGTATCGATTACAGGATGATCGGAGATGTGCTTGATTACACGGTGGAGGGGCTCATGGAAAAAAATATAAAGAGCGGGAGTTTCAGGGCGGACCTGCTCCTGGAGGAAGCACGAGAATACATAAATATGATCCGGGATATGTCAACCATCAGAGCACAGGATATTTAATATGGCCTGACCATTACACAATATTATTTGACCGGCAATATTAAAATTGAGGAGGCAGATTATGAGCAAATTCTTAGTAGCAGGTGTTACACAGATTGAGACAATTGTCAGAGTTGAGAAAATCCCAGTGAGTTTCTCTCCGCTAACAAGTGAGATTGACACGATTTTTACTGCTATGGGAGGCGATGCGTACAATGAATCTCTGGCTCTGGAGTGGCTTGGAGACAGCGTTACGTTCATGTCTATTGTAGGAAGAAACCAGGATCTTGGATTGGTCAATCCTCCTGACAGGAAGATAACTCTTTCAACAGAGTATATCATTCCTCAGATGAAGGCGACTCCTACTGCGGTGGTGCTCTACGATAAGAACAGAAAACAGCAGATTTTTGAAGATATAAAGGATCTTAGAGAAAATGTTTATGACATGTCTATGGTTGCGCCTATAGCTCAGGCCTGCGACATGATGGTGCTTGCGAATGCGAACTTCTGCAGACCTTTTGCAAAGGCTGCAAAGGAATATGGCAAACCGATTGCTGTAAACATTAGAAGTTATAATCCGGAGAAGGAAAAATATAATACGGATTTCCTTGAACCAGCAAAAGTACTGTATTTTAGTGATGATACTCTTACAGAGGATCCATACGATTTCATTGACAGAATGTCTTCAACCTATGGAACAGAGATCATTATTCTCGGTCAGGGCAGCGAGGGTCTTATTCTTTTTGATAAGACAAAGGATATCCGTGCTCATTATAAAACCGTAAAGACCAATGAGGTTGTCAATACTATAGGTGCCGGTAATGCGCTCTTTGCATGCTTCCTTCACTATTACATGGAGACAGGAGACAGTGTAAATGCCATAAAGAATGCGCTTTTGTTTGCATCCTATAAGATTGGCTATATGGGAACTTCTAATGGATTTATGACCACAGATCAGCTGGAACAGTGGAGAAATCTGATCTGGGGTATTAAGAAGAGTGAGTTTGACGAACTCTCAGGACAGTAATAAATGCTTTTAACTAAGGCTTGAACAGAAGATAGTAGTATGGTAAAGTTTATATATCGGAAACGTTACCGGTAACGGCAGATTATTTCCGGAACTTGATCAACAGAGAGGGATTAACATGGCAAATAGTAAGAAAAAAACTACAAGAGCTTGTGGAGTTCTACTTCCGATTTTTTCATTATCTTCAGAATATGGAATCGGAACATTTTCAAAGGAGGCTTATGATTTTGTGGACTTTCTGGACGCAGCAGGTCAGAGCTACTGGCAGATATTGCCTTTAGGACCGACCAGCTACGGGGATTCTCCATATCAGTCTTTTTCTACATTTGCAGGAAATCCATACTATATTGATATAGGCGGGCTTATAGAGGAAGGTCTCATTACCAAGGAAGAAGCGGATAGCTATAACTTTGGAGGCTCAGAGGAATATATTGATTATGAGAGGCTGTACCGTTCAAGGTTCAAGCTCCTTAAAAAGGCCTACGAGAATATTTACGGCGCTAAGAATGCCAAAGAGATAACCAAGGAATTCGAAGCTTTCAAGAAGAGAGACGATAATGACTGGCTTAAGGACTATGCTCTTTTTATGGCACTTAAGAACGCCAACGGCGGAAGAGCATGGAATACCTGGGAAGAGGGAGTGCGTCTTAGAAAGCCTGCTGCGTTAAAAGAAGCTTTTAAGAAGTATGCAGATGAGGTGGAGTTTTACTGCTTCCTTCAGTTTGTTTTCCAGAGGCAGTGGATGAGGCTTAAGAGCTATGCAAATGAGAAGGGGATAGATATCATTGGTGACATTCCTATCTATGTAGCCTTTGATAGTGCAGATACATGGGCAAATCCTGAGCTTTTCCAGCTGGATAAAGATAATGTTCCGATAGATGTGGCAGGTTGTCCTCCGGATGCTTTCAGTGCAACAGGACAGCTCTGGGGCAATCCTCTTTACAGATGGGATTATCATAAAAAGACCGGCTACAAGTGGTGGATGAAGCGTATAGCTCATTGCTACAAGCTCTATGACGTAGTGAGAATCGACCATTTCAGAGGCTTTGATGAGTATTATGCAATTCCTTATGGCAATTCTACAGCTGAGATTGGAGAATGGAGAAAAGGTCCCGGAATAGAACTCTTTAACATCATGAAAAAAGAGCTTGGTGAAAAGAGAGTTATCGCAGAGGATCTGGGATTCCTTACACCTTCAGTAATCAAACTCGTGCAGAAGACCGGTTTCCCGGGAATGAAGATTCTGCAGTTTGCCTTTGATTCCAGAGAAGAGAGCGATTATCTTCCACATAACTACACAAAGAACTGCATTGTTTATACCGGAACTCATGATAATGAGACCACTCTGGGATGGTTTAAGGCGCTTCCTAAGGGCGACAAGAAGTTTGCAAAAGAATATCTTGGAATCCATTACGCGAAGGATGCAGTTTGGGCTTGCATAAGATCGGCATTTGCCAGCGTTTCGGATACTGCAATTATTCCGATGCAGGACTATCTTGAACTGGATAAATATGCTAGAATTAATACTCCGTCTACCCTTGGCGGAAACTGGGTATGGAGGATGAAGAAAGACGCCCTGACAAAAGACTTGTGCGTTAAGATGCATGATTTTGCCAGGATTTACGGAAGATTAAAGTAATGGCAGAGATAACTATAAAAGAGATTGCAAAGAGATGCGGAGTCGGAGTAAGCACTGTATCAAGAGCAATCAATGATCACTCGGATATAAATCCCGAGACCAAAAAAAGAATAATGGATGCAATCCGGGAGACCGGGTATATTCCGAACAACAGCGCAAGAAATCTTAAGAGGATAGATGCAAAGTGTATCGGCGTGCTGGTTAAGGGCATTACCAACCCTTTCTTTGCTCCTATGATTGAAAAAGTCGAGCAGGAGACTGAGAAGAGGGGATATGCACTGGTGCTTCGTCATGTTGAGGCTTATGAGAATGAGGTTGATGTGGCACTGGAACTGGAGAAGGAAAAGAGACTTCGAGGGATAGTGTTCCTTGGAGGAAGTGCCAAGCATTCAGCTGATAAGATGAAGCAGCTGAACGTACCGGTAATCTTTGCAACCATTGGCTCAGACATTTCAGATGAACTTAGCAGAAATTCTTATTCGACAGTTTCTGTGGATGATGCATTAGAGAGCCGCAAGATGGTTGAATATCTGATTGGTCTTGGACATAAGAAGATAGCCATCCTTACGGAAGGAAATGATGAGCCTTCAATCGTTCAGCTCCGTCTTGAAGGATATATCGATGCACTTAAAAAACATGACATTGAGGTAGACAAGAGCCTTATCAAGTACGTTGATAAGAGAATCTACACCATGAAGAATGGTTATGAGACCACCAAAGCTCTCATAGATTCCGGGGCTAAGTTTACGGCACTGTTTTGCATCTCGGACGTTCTGGCAGTAGGTGCCCTCAGGGCTCTGGCAGATGCCGGTCTTAAGGTGCCTGAGGATGTCAGTGTTGCAGGATTTGACGGACAGGAGCTTTCCGAGTATACGATACCAAGACTTACAACCATCAAGCAGCCTCTTTCCGACATCTCTGAAGAGACCATGAGCCTTCTCTTTGATCTTATAGAGGAAAAGAGGGGACACAAGCATCTTGTATTTCCGAGCGAACTGGTTGTGGGACAATCCACCAGAGAACTAGACTGATTTGATAAAGAGAAACTGTATAAATCATAAAGAAAGCATAAATTACAATTTTTTTGATAAATATGATAATCTATATGATTGCGTGCCGATATAATTGAATCAAAGATAAGGGGAAAGCCAGAATTGGGAAGCTGGCAATCTTGATTCAGGAATAGAGAGTGGCACTCAGCGTAATATTCTTGAATGAAAAATTTAGAGCCTTACCCGGTAGCCTGACCAGGTAAGGCCCTAATTTTTTGTTATCTATATACTATCCTTTTTGCCATTTCATCGGCAGCTTCTTTTCCGTTATAGTGCTCAATGATCGCAAGACCAAAATCAATAGCGGTTCCCATTCCGCGGCTGGTAATGAAGTGTCCATCCTTTGTAACTCTATCTGTCTGAGTCTCTGCACCGGTAAGGTCAACCTCGCATCCCGGGAAACAGCAGGCTTTTTTGCCCTGAAGGATTCCAAGCTTTCCGAAAACAGTAGGAGCTGCGCAGATTGCACAGAGCATCTTTTTCTTTGAATCAAACTCCTTTATCCTGTCTGTCAGTTCCTTGCACTCTGCAAGGTTTGTGGTACCCGGCATTCCTCCCGGAAGAATGATCATATCGGTATTTTCAAAATCGATGTCTCCAATAAGCGCGTCGGCTTCAACTGTGATCTTGTGGGAGCCTGTCACATTTTTTCTCCCCATGATAGATGCAGTGATGATCTCAATGCCTGCGCGGCGCAGCAGATCAACAACTGTCAGGGCTTCTATCTCTTCGAATCCGTCTGCTAAAAAAATAGCTGTTTTTGCCATGATAACCTCCCCATGAATAGATTATTTAGTGTAATATATAGCTACATTATTCTAGCATAAAACAAAGCGAGGTTACTATGGGAATTGAGATAGAAAAAAAGTTTTTGGTCAGGGAGATACCGTATGATCTTCAGGATATGCCTTGCCGTATGATAGAACAGGGGTATCTTAATGTCCATCCCGCCGTAAGGATAAGGAAAGAAGACGACAAATATTATATGACCTATAAGGCCACAAAAGAGAATTACGAGGGAATTGGCAAGACCGAGTACAACATGCCCCTTGATGAGGAGTCCTATTGCCACTTAAGGACTAAAGTCGATGGGAATGTGATCACGAAAAAGAGATATCTCATCCCTTTGAATGAGGATGGGTTTGAAAAAGATTATCTTAAAAAGCGCCCGGAACTGGCTGAGAAGCTTGGTAAGGGCGAGATCATAATAGAACTGGATGTCTTTGAAGGCGTATTTAGTGGCAGGATTCTGGCTGAGGTGGAGTTCCCGGACGAAGATGCTGCCAAAAACTACAGGATGGCAGCCTGGTTTGAAGAGGACGTTACCGGAGATACCAGATACAGCAACTCCCAGATGAGCCGGGAGAAGTTTTGAACTATTTTATCTTTAAGCTGTAAAGAAGCGGAGCATAGCGGTAGGCTAAGCTGTGCAGGTCAATTTTCTTAATGGGAATTTTTCTCAAAAGAGTCTGAAGCTGACGAATCTGATTCTTTGCAGCTTTATCGCCGTTATTATATGCCTTTAAAAGAGAGTACATGCAGTTATCCAGTATTGTCTGATAGCTCTTATCCACAAAATCAGCACTGCCCTTAAGTTCTTTTCTGATAAGCTCAAAGGCAGGCTCATAGACAAATCTGCCATCTCCGAAAAAGGCTTTTGCGCCGGTAGCAGAAGAACTGCTCTGAATATAGTGATAGAGCGGAGAATTCACGACAGCAAAGGTTACATTTTTCTTTGAAAAAAGTTTTGTCTGAAACAGAAGGTCTTCGCACATGGAAATATTTTCATCGAAACGGATACTTTCAGTGTTCTTTAAAAGATCCGCTCTAAAAAGCCTTGTGAACAGGAAGCCGCGCACGTTATCATTTGTGAACATGGCCCTGATCAGGGCTTCTGAATCTACGAAACTCTCTTGAAAATCCGGAGAATAAGGGGTTATTACATCATCCTTATGGGTATAGTAACCACAGATTGCTCCCGCAAGGTCAGAGCCGTCCTGCTTTTTTTGAGCCGCATTAAAAAGAAGCTCAAACATATTCGGTTCTATATAGTCATCTGCGTCAAAAAAAATAATGTAATCGCCGGTGGCCTTTTCAAGTCCCAGATTTCTAGCAGCGGATACTCCTGCATGCTCTTTTTCTATATATTTAATAGAACCGGATTTTGCAGCATACTCTTTTGCCAGATCCCCGGAAGCATCGGTGGAACCATCGTTTACAAGGATAATTTCCTGTGGCACCAGAGTAGAAGCGAGAATACTGTCGAGCATTCTCCCTAACGAAAAAACACTATTGTAAAATGGAATGATAACGGATATACTCTTTTTCATGTCTATAATTATACAATAAACGGAGAACTATGGAAAAAGCATTTATTCCGAAGAAGATTCATTATTTCTGGTTTGGAGGTAATGAAAAGAATTCGAAGGTAAAAAAGTGCATAAGCAGCTGGAAGAAGTTCTGCCCGGATTACGAGATAATTGAGTGGAACGAGGAAAACTACGACTATAAAAAGCATCCCTTTATGCTGAAGGCTTACAATGAAGGGAAATGGGCTTTTGTATCAGATTACGCAAGGCTTGACGTGCTTTACAGTCAGGGGGGTATTTACCTTGATACCGATGTGGAGCTGATCAGGGGAATCGATGATCTTTTGCATAATCATGCATATATTGGTTTTGAGAAAGAAGATCATGTGGCTGATGGCCTTGGCTTTGGCGGAGAGGCAGGTTTTCCTTTATTTAAAGAAATGATGGAATGCTATGATGACCTTGATGAGTACGTGGAGAGTCCAAGGCTAAGGACAAAGGTTTGCATTGCTCATGGACTTAGGACCGACGGCAGCAGGCAAAATGTGGATGGAATGGAAGTTTACCCAATAGATTATTTCTGCCCAAAGAGCTTTACCACCGGCCAGGTCAATATTACAGGTAATACCAGGTCGATTCACCATTATGATGCAAGCTGGCATCCAAGACAGGGCAAAAAATATGTTGCATTGATGAGATTTTTGAACAATCTTCTTGGAGAAGAGAAGGGCAAAAAGATTTTTGACAGAGTGATAGAGACTAAGGATCGTTTAAAAGGGAAGTTAAAATGAATTCAGAGCTGATATCAATAATTGTGCCGGTTTATAACGTGGAGGATTATTTAAAGGAATGCGCGGCCTCCATACTGGCACAGTCCTATGACAATTTTGAAGTTATATTTGTGGATGATGGTTCAACAGACTCCAGTGGGGAAATATGCGATACACTGGCAAATCTTGATGAAAGGGTCAGGATCATTCATCAGGAAAATAGAGGACTGTCCGGGGCAAGAAATCGTGGGATAGAGGAAGCAAAAGGTGATTATATCTGCTTCATTGATTCTGACGACATGATAAGATTCAGATATCTTGAGGAACTGTATTCTGCAATTAAGGCCGGGGATGCTGTTATGGCGTTTTGTGATATTGAGTCAGCTAAACTCGCTGAGCCGGCTTATTCCATAAACGAAAAAGTTAATCTTGGAACCGGCATGTGCAAAAAATGGCTCTCTGATTTTGATTCAAGAGAATATGTTCTTATGGTAGTGGCATGTAACAAGCTCTTTTCAAAGAAACTCTTTGAAAATGTGAGGTTTGAAAGCGGAAAGTGGCATGAGGATGAATTTGCCATTAACGAACTGATATACAAAATAAAGACGGCTGTCTATGTTCCTAAGAAATTATATTTTTATCGCCAGAATGAAAAAAGCATAACGGGGAAGAATAATAAAAACAGCAAAAGGCACATGGACATTTTTGATGCTTATGCAGGGCGAATCGAGAAGGCTATTGAAAATAACGATACTAAATTTGCTAATATTACGCTGAAGAATTCACTATACAAGCTCTCCAGAATGTATTTTGAAAACCCGGAACTGGCTTCCGAGGCAAAAAAACGTTTCCGACAGATGATGGAGAATTATGGAGAAATCCTATCAAAAAAGCAAAAATTAAAGTACGATTTGTTTTTGAAGTTTCCGAAAAGCTACGCAAAGCTGTTTAGAATAATTTGAAACGGGTTTCAAAAATTTTTTTTGCCTTTATGTATTGCTTTTTGGTTTCTAATTGAATATACTAGCCTAGGTGATTTTACTTTTGCATTTTTTATGAACTTTTTATAAAAAGTTTATGTTTTTTTTATTGTTGTTTTTCTATATGGGGGAGTAGAACGACGATAAGATGTCTTTGTAGTGGGGATTACGAAGGCATATTTTTTGACGAATGGAGTTTTTGTGGTATGAATCGTTCGAATACTTCTGCATCATTTGATATTGTACATGTATTACTCGACATGTTTTTTCTGGGGGTAGCTTTTCTTATCTCTGAAGGTCTTTTTGGCCGTGATGTTAATCCGACAGATTGGAAAGCTATCGCTTCAATATATTTAGTTTGTTCTGTGATTTTCCTTTTAGCTAACAGAACAGCAAATATCTATAATAATACCCTTTTCTTTTATGTGGACAGAATTATAAGAAGAGAGACGACTTCTTTTTTTGTTGCTGTTATCTGCGGCGTAATTATTTATTACTGCTGTGTTGACACCAGAAACTTCCGAGCAGAGTTTTTCTTCGGGCTTATTATTGTGACTTATGTGATCATTCTCTGCGAGATTCTTATTTTCCAGAGACTTATTGATCTGATCATCAATAGAAAGCATATTCCGAGATGTGTATATGTGGGAAGTAAGGATTCCTACAATAAATTCCGCTATTTCCTCAATAAGACACCTCTTATTGTCAACGAAATAGGCTACGTCAGCTATGGGGATGATGACTCAATCGAGTATATAGGTAAGCTTGCAGATCTTGTGGAAATCATCAGAAAATACAATATTGACCAGGTTTACATCATGCAGAAGAGAGATATGGATGTGGTTTACATTCAGAAGTATATCGACCTTTGCATTGAGATGGGTGTTACCTGCAGAGTTATCGTTGATATTTTCAGACGCAGAAGATGTTACTCCTATAACAGTAGTGTAGGTACATATCCTGTAATGACTTACCATACTGTTACACTTAACCTTTGGGAAAAGGCCTTAAAGCGTATATTTGATATCGTTTTTGCTTTGTTTGCGATTATTATTACATCGCCTGTCATGCTGATTACTGCAATTGCAATTAAGCTTGATTCCAAGGGACCGGCAATTTTCAAGCAGGTCAGAGTTGGTAAGAACGGAAGACACTTTAAGATCTGGAAGTTCAGAAGCATGGTCAAGGATGCGGAAGATCTTAAGAATGAACTCTTAGAGCTAAATGAAGTAAAAGATGGAATGATGTTCAAGATACAGGATGACCCTCGTATTACAAAAGTGGGCAAATTCATCAGAAAGACAAGTATCGATGAACTTCCTCAGTTCTTTAACGTACTGGCTGGTTCAATGAGTATCGTTGGTACCAGACCACCGACAATTGATGAAGTTGAGAAGTATTCTACCCATCAGTGGAGAAGAATCAGCATAAAGCCGGGCATTACAGGTATGTGGCAGGCAAACGGCCGCAGCAGCATCAAGGACTTTAATGATGTTGTAGAACTGGATGTTGAATACATTGATAACTGGAGTCCATTACTGGATATAGAGATTATCTTCAAGACGATCTCTGAAGTATTTATGCGTAAGAATTCTTACTGATCGGGAGATAAGGTAATTTATGAAGATAGCGATGATTGGTCATAAAAGAATACCATCGAGAGAGGGCGGCGTTGAGATAGTTGTCGAAGAGTTAGCCAGTCGTCTGGTCAAGATGGGCCATACGGTCACGGTTTATAACCGTAAGGGCAAGAATGTTGCAGACAAGAACGCTGATAAAGAAGCTCACAAGCTCAAGAAATATAAGGGCATCAGGATTGTAAATGTTCCTACTCCTGATAAGAAAGCCTTAAATGCTATCGTTTATTCTTTCTTTGCAACAATAATAGCTGTTCTAAGTAACCACGATGTAATACACTACCATGCAGAAGGCCCTTGCTCAATGCTTGTTATTCCTCACTTTTTCGGAATAAGGACAGTTGCTACCATACACGGTCTTGACTGGCAGAGGGCAAAGTGGGGTGGATTTGCCACAAAGTTCCTTCTTTTTGGAGAAAAGATGGCTGCGAAATATGCGGATGAAGTTATAGTTCTTTCACGTAATGTTCAGCAGTATTTCAAGGATAAATACAATAGAGAGACCATTTACATTCCTAACGGCGTCAACAAGACAGAGTTTTTAGAGGCGGACAGGATTACAAAGAAGTTTGGACTTGAGAAAGATAAGTACATTCTTTATCTTGGAAGACTGGTTCCTGAAAAGGGTATCACATATCTTATCGATGCTTTTTCCACTATTGATACAGATATGAAGCTTGTAATTGCCGGAGGCGGAAGCCATTCAGATGAGTTCGTAAAACAGCTCAATGAGAAGACCAAGAAGGATAAGAGAATCATAATGACGGGTTTTGTACAGGGCAATACTTTGACAGAGCTTTTCAGCAATTGTTTTCTCTATGTGCTTCCCAGTGATATTGAAGGAATGCCGATAAGCCTTCTTGAGGCTATGAGCTTTGGCAGAAGATGCCTTGCAAGTGATATTCCTGAGAACACTGAGGCCTGCAAGGAATATGCCCAGTATTTCAAAAAATCAGATGTTACAAGCCTTGCAAATAAGCTTCAGGAGATAATTTTAAATCCTGATATCTTCCACACAAAGGACGAGATCATGGATTACTGCTACAACAGATTTGACTGGAATAAAGTTACCGGCGCCAGCGCCAAACTTTATATAGATACTATTCTTAATGTTGAGAGAATAGATAGTGTTTAATACTTCCACTAAAGAAGATGGGCCATTAGGCTCATCTTTTTGCATTAAGACAAAAGAATTTTATGAAAAAACAGTAGATTTATAATTGTACCTATGTTATAATCTACAAGCGATTGTGCCTAAATGGGCATAAATAGTACTGTTCTTTCATTAAGACGGTTTATATAAAGATTTATATTGTTTAGGAGGAAATAATTAATCATGAGCGTAACAGTAGAGAAGCTCGAGAAGAGCATGGCTAAGCTTAAGATCACAGTACCTGCTGAGCAGCTTGAGAAGGCTATCCAGAATGCGTACAACAAGAACAAGGGCAAGATTCAGATTCCTGGATTCCGTAAGGGTAAGGCTCCTCGTAAGATGATCGAGCAGATGTATGGCAAGGAAGTATTCTATGAGGATGCTGCCAATGAGCTGATCGAGGAAGAGTATCCAAAGGCTGTAACAGAGTGCGGAGAGGATGTTGTATCTTCACCTAAGATCGATGTAGAGCAGCTTGAGGCTGGTAAGGACTTCATCTTTACTGCAGAGGTTGCACTTAAGCCTCCGGTTAAGCTTGGAAAATATAAGGGCGTAGAAGTTCCTAAGATGGACGTTGATGTTACAGACGAGGACGTTGACGCTGAGATAGAGAAAGAGAGAAATAAGAACGCAAGATCAATCGAGGTTACTGACAGAGCTGTAGCTATGAACGATACAGTAACTCTTGATTTCGAAGGCTTTGTTGATGGAAAGGCATTCCAGGGCGGTAAGGGAACTGATTATCCTCTTACAATCGGATCTGGCGCTTTCATTCCTGGTTTCGAAGAGCAGCTTGTTGGATTTGAGATTGGTAAGGAAGGTGATGTTAACGTTACATTCCCTGAGGATTACCAGGCAGATGACCTTGCAGGCAAGGCAGCTACATTCAAGTGCACAGTAAAGGCTATCAAGGCTAAGGAGCTTCCTGAGCTTAACGATGAGTTTGCTAGTGATGTATCTGAGTTCGATACACTTAAAGAGTACAAGGAAGATGTTAAGAAGAACCTTGTAGAGAGAAAGACAAACGAAGAGAAGGCTAAGAGAGAGGACGCTGTTGTTAAGGCTGTAATCGAGGACTCTGAGATGGAACTTCCTGAGGCTATGGTTGATACACAGGCTAGACAGATCGTAAATGACTTTGCTCAGAGACTTCAGATGCAGGGCATGAACATGGATCAGTATCTTCAGTACACAGGTAACACTGTAGACAAGATGCTTGAGCAGGTTAGACCACAGGCTGTAGAAAGAATCCAGGCTAGACTTGTTCTTGAGGCTGTTGCTAAGGAAGAGAACATCACAGTAAGTGATGAGGACTTCGAGGCTGAGCTTAAGAAGATGGCTGAGCAGTACAAGATGGATCTTGATAAACTTAAAGAGCTTATGCCTGAGTCAGAGCTTAAGACAATGCGTGATGACATGGCAGTTCAGAAGGCAGCTGATTTCCTTGTAGAGAACGTAAAGGAAGGCAAGAAGGCAACAAAGAAGGCTGCAAAGAAGGCTGACGATGAGGCTGCTGAGGCAGAAGAGAAGCCTGCAAAGAAGACTGCTGCAAAGAAGACAACAAAGAAGGCAGCTGACGAAGAAGGCGAAGAGAAGCCAAAGAGAGCAACAAGAAAGAAGAAGACAGAAGAAGAGGCTTAAACTCGAAATAATAAAGGTATTTGGGCGAATGGGTTTTATCCATTCGCCCTTTTTATAGGTTTCCTATTCATCAGATTATAGTTACTGTTCACTCGCTTGCAGCTCGCTCCAGTAACGAATTCGCGCATTCATTCCATATCGACTTCGTCGAAGGAATGCGCTCACTCCTGATTCATTTTCTCACGAAATGCGCAGCAGAGTGCGCATTTCTGTCTGAACAG
>JAFPVA010000092.1 GCA_017413105.1 Butyrivibrio sp.
AGTCTTGATCTCTGCTTTACCGCAACCACCTATTCCATTGAAAGTACATGAGTGTATTCCTTCTTCTTTACATACCATGAGGATTTTTTCGATAATCTCATCTCCCCTGTCCATCCGTATGTAAAAGGTATCACCATATTTTCTGTATTCCATGTTCTAATCCTCCGAAATATGATTTGGTACATTACCGGCCTTTCCTCTCGCTATATCTGTGAGTCTTCGCTGACCTGTCTTTCTGAACCCCTCTGGCATATTCGATCTCCGGATAACCAAAGCCTACGATCAGTCCCGTATAGTGTTCTTTTGGAATGTTCAGCATCTCTCTTGCCTTTGGTGCCAGTTCATTCAGTACCTCCGCAGAATAGCTCATGATGGTTGTTCCAAGACCATGCGCATTACAAAGAAGCTCAAAATACGCCGTGGCGATATTACAGTTCACCTTGGAATCCTCTGCCCATTTGCCAACACACTTTTCATGAGCAATAAACAGATGCGGTGCTCCGCAAAACAGCAGGTCATCCTTTCGCACGGTCTTCTCCGACTGTTTCATCTTACTGTAATAAAAATCGCTGAAGCTGTGCGTATAGATATGTTTCTTTGCCTTGGCATCCATTACAGAATAGGCTTCCTGCCATATCTCATGCACCCTGTCCTTGTCATCAATGACTGTATATTCCACGCCTTGGGCATTTCCGCCAGTAGGAACTGCCGCCATTGCAGAAAGAATACGGGTGACGATATCCGGATCCACATTTTTATCCAGAAAACGCCTGCATGAACGGCGGCCTGTCACAAGCTGCTCCATATATTCACCCATTGCTTTGGGTGGCATCGGAAGGGAATCTTCCGGCTTCTTCCCGAAGATAGAGATTGCACCCTGCGGACATACAGCCAGGCAATGCTGGCATCTCCAGCATCCACGCCATCCGAAGCGTTCAAACTCCTTCATATCTGGATAGCCGTCCTGTCCAAACTCGATTACCATGCCGGAGCAGGTATTGATGCACTTTCCGCACTTAACACATTTTGATTTATCCACCACAAAATGAGTTTTTGTCTCTGCTCCCACGGTCAATCACCTACCTTCACAACGATCTTTCCATTTACTTTTCCTTCATCAAGGGCAATACATGCCTCACGGATATTTTCAAAATCATAGGTCGCGCCGATCAGCGGCTTCAGCTGATGTTCATCCATAAAGCTGAAGATATCCTGCATCATCTTTGTTGTCGGATAATTGCTGTAAAACCCGGTCAGACACACGCCGTTCGGAATATCCTTGATGGGATCGAAATGATTCCATTCATATACCTTACCAAGAACTCCGGTATTGCAGACAATACCACCCTGCTCCACACACATCATGGTATCTTTGACTGTCTTGATGCCGATCAGTTCCAGAGCCTTCGTCACTCCGCTCACCTTTCCCCGAAGGCTACCATCATCCAGGATACATTCATCGCATCCGGCTTCTTTAAGAAACTCCATCTTGGATTCTCTGTGTGTGGTTCCGACCACGGTACAGCCCAGAGCCTTCGCGAGCTGAACAGCCACATATCCAAGTGCACATGTCGCTCCGCGCACAAGAAGCTTATCCTCTTTTGTCAGACGGAGACACTGAAATAATGACCCCCACGCTGTGAAATAAGTTTCGGGAATCGCAGCCATCTCTTCCCACGACAGCGCCGATTCTACAGGGAACACATGATGAACCGGAAGTAGTGCATACTCCGCATAGCTGCCGTTAAAGCTACGTCCCATACCACCCATAAGAGCGGCTATCTTTTGTCCCTTTTTCCATCCGCTGTCAGAGGGATCCTCTATTTCACCGACACACTCAATGCCAGGGATGATTGGCTTCTGAATATAATCATTTTCGATCTCAAACTCTCTGAGGATGGCTTCCGAATGATTCATGCCGAATGCCTTTACCCTCACAAGCACCCATCCCGGCTTTACTTCAGGTACAGCGATTTCCGAAAGTACAACATCTTCGCCTTTTGTCGGCTTATCAAGTACAACTGCCTTCATCATATCCATCAGCCATCTACCTCCTGAAACAATTCTCCGTTTTCATCTGCCCAGCACTGAGGATCATTCGCATAAAAATCTCCATAAGTGCCCTTTGCTACAGCCGGACATCCTCTGCACCAGGGCATAAGCTTGCACTTGGAGCACTTTGAAAACTTATCGTATTCGCGGTACTTCTCCATGCTTGTCACCCATACATCTGCTATTCTGTCTTCAAAAACATTTCCTACTTTGCTCTCTGCCACTCTTCTGCAGGCATATATATCACCGGTGGGGAGAATAGTTATATGGCAATTTCCACAGTTGCATCCTCCGTAGATCATGCCTTTCTCAGCTCCATCCGGTATCTTAAACTCTCCGGTCTCATACTGATATAAAGTCCAGAGATGATCTTTCTTGTTAAAATATGTTTCACACCCTTCTGCTTCATATTCCTTGAATTTCTTGTCACATACAGCAAGAAGGTCTCTGTATTCTGTAGCCGTCATGCTTGTATCAAGATCTCCGCCGCTTGGCACATATCTTGAAAAAGCAAATATGTTTGCTCCGGCCTTAACTACCTCATCAATGATTCCGGGTATTTCAGCCATATTTGTCTTAGAAACGGTTGTCATTATTACGCTTCGTATTCCGGCCCTGTTAATGCATCCGATTTTTTCCAGAGTGCAGTCATAGGAACCGGGTTTTCTGAACCAGTCATGTGTTTGCCTGAGACCGTCAAGGGACAGCTGATATTTCTCACAGCCATACCACTTCAGCTCTCTGCACACCTGGTCATTTAAGTGGA
Organism: Butyrivibrio sp.; assembly: GCA_017413105.1. Classification (GTDB taxonomy): domain Bacteria; phylum Bacillota; class Clostridia; order Lachnospirales; family Lachnospiraceae; genus Butyrivibrio. The sequence continues at coordinate 2,819 of JAFPVA010000092.1, forward strand.
ACGGATTTCCAAGTATTGTAAATTTGATATCGTGCTCATGGCACAGATCAAGGAGTCTCCAGAAATCCGGATGAAGGATTGGATCTCCTCCTGTGATATAGAAGTAAGGAGTCATGCCATACACTTTGCAGAAATCAACACAGTTATAAAATGTGTTCTCCATCTGCTCCCAGGTCATTGACTTAAGACATGTGTGCTTTCCTGATGAATAGATGTAGCAATGCTTACATCTCTGATCGCACTCATCTGTAATATGCCATTGAAATGAAAAATATGCTGCCATGACTCCTTTGTCTCCTTTATCATCTTGAATTATTTAAAACTTCTGATTACTGCTTATCTCCAGCACCACAAGCACTACCACAAGCTGCAGGCTTCTCCTCAGGCTTGTCACCGGCTCCACAAGCTGCAGGCTTGTCACCGGCTCCACATGCTGCAGGCTTGTCTCCTGCTCCACATGCTGCAGGCTTGTCTCCTGCGCCACATGCTGATCCTGTAGATTCATTGTTGTTCCATCCAAAAAGATTTGATAATGCCATTTCTGTTTCCTCCTGTTATTTGAGAATCTGTTTTGAAAGCCCCATTGCTTTCTGTGACATCATATTCGCACAGACATTTCGCGAAAAAAAGTACGCACTTTTTTATTACATAGTTACCTTTTTGTAACTTATCGACATTCAATTGAACGTATGCTACTTTAAATTTAAGACAACAAAAGTGATGTTACATTCATTCTGAATGTATTGAGAAAATAAGGAGGTTTTACATGAAAACTAAAGACGAATTACCTGAATGCCCAGTCGCCACTACAGTTCAGCTGATAGGCAGCAAATGGAAATTACTTATACTAAGAAATCTTCTTGTAAGACCTTGGAGATTCAATGAACTTAAGAGTAATCTTGAAGGCATCAGTCAGAAAGTCTTGACCGACAGCTTGAGATCAATGGAAGAAGACGGAATCATTACAAGAACCGTATATCCAGAGGTTCCGCCACATGTTGAATATGCCCTCAGCGAATTGGGCGAATCCATGAGACCCATCATCAAGTCCATGGAAGAATTCGGACTAAACTATAAATCGCTATAATAAACAAGCTGCATGGCAATTGTGACCATGCAGCTTGTATTATTTAAAGATTTGTAACTAATTTTTTTCATTCAGATGAAGCATACGGGGCTTGAACCCATTATTCACAATATGCCAATATCATAACCATGGTCACTGCTGATCATCTGTCTTTAAGTTCATTTTCAATCTCTTCTATAGTCGGCATAGAACTCTTGAATTCTTCCGGCATTACATTGCTAAGCTTATACTCTGATATGCCTATTGGAACATTAATCATATTCACAGCATACTGTGCTAGGACATTGTAGAATAAAAGGTCAATAAACTGTTCTGTTTCACCAACAACAAGACGATATTCCCTTCCAACAAAAGCAAAGCCTTCTCCCAACTCCATTAGAAGGCTCTGAACATGCTCCATCAGAGCATCCTTAAGCTCTTTCTCGTCATAATTTTTTCTTATTGTAAGAAAATCAAAATTATACGGATCCCTTGTCATCTCCTGTGCTAAGTCACTCTGTACAGGAGGCAATAGTTTCTTAAAGTTGGTTACTGCCTTCCCTTGCCTTTCGTAAAGATCCGTGTCAAGAAAATTCATGAGCACAGCCCGAGACCAGGTATTATCCATCGTCTCTTTAACAAAGAAAAGCGCTTTATCAGTATTACCTTTACACTTGTCAATAATAAGCTTATTATGCCCCCACGGAATATTGAAGACCAGCGATTCAGAATTTACCCCAGCTTGAGGTAAATTTGCCATCTCTTCAGAATCTACCCCAAGTTGGGGTAGATTTCCGGCATTCGGATATAATTCGAGGCATTTAAGCTCTCTTATGTTTAAAGTGATGCTGTCTGGGTTTGTGCTTAAATGCAACTATGTTTAGAGGCTTTTCATCCTTTTTTGCATAATTCTCATATGCCTTCTTATAGTGTTTCTGTCCGGCCCAGATATCGTCAGCTACAGGCGCCCACTCTTTTGCGTAATCATCACACTTTGCACACAGATGTTCAACACTTTCTTCAGACTCTTCATTGGTACCATGAGCTCCGGATATTTCAACCATGTCCCTTAAAAGAGCCGGATTTTCAAGCATTGGGCATGGCCTTAAATGATTCTTATTAAATGGCTGCCCCTTATGATATTCCATGAAAAGAGGACTTTGAAGCATCTCAAGTATTGAATGTGTATGTATATTCGTGTTGGAGAAGTGGATAAATACGCATGGCTCAGCATCTCCGCTTGAATTGATGTGGAAGTAATTTCTTCCGCCTGCTATGCATCCGCCAACTGCTTCGCCATCATTCTGGAAATCCATAGGGAAGAATCCCAGGTCACATTTGTCACTTCTCAGGAATCTAATCTGATCCACCATCTTCTTTCTCTGTTCTACCGTTGGCATAAGCTCAGGAACAGCATTGTTTCCAACCGGCATATAGTGAAAGAAGAATCCAAATCTTGCTCCTTTTTCAGCTATAAACTCGATGAACTTAGGATCAGTAACTGCCTCGATGTTGTTTCTTGTATAGCAGATGGAAGTTCCATAAACTATTCCGTACTTTTTGAGTAGATCCATGGCATTCATTACTGCATCATAATGACCAAGGCCACGTCTTGCGTC
>JAFPVA010000093.1 GCA_017413105.1 Butyrivibrio sp.
AGATGTGCATGCCTGGTGACCACGTAACAATGTCTATCGAGCTTATTCACCCAATCGCTATGGAGCAGGGTCTTAAGTTCGCTATCCGTGAGGGTGGACGTACAGTTGGATCAGGTAAGGTTGCTACAATCGTTGAGTAATTCTTATCGGATTGCATAAACACTGAATTCAAAGAGCTTCAAGCCTTGTGCTTGAAGCTCTTTTTTTCGTATAATTAAAAACATATTGAATAAGAGAGAGGAGTTGCCATGGGATTGGAATTATTACAGGCATCTACAGCTGATGCTTTAACAATAACCGGGATTTCAAGACGGGCATTTCACAGTGATGTGGAAGTTGGTTCCAAGGAAAAAACAGGTCCTCCTGGATATATGTCAGTTCCGTTTCATACGAAGATGGCCAGATCAAATCATCTGTTCAAGTTGCTTGATGATGGTCTGATTGTAGGCGGGGCTGTACTCTTTTTTGGATAAAGAAACTCTTAATATTGGCAGGATTTTTATTGCTCCTGAGAATCAGCGAAAAGGCTATGGGGAATTCATGATGAGGGAAATAGAGGCGTTATATCCCGCGGTAAAGGAATTTACACTTGATACACCTATCTGGAACATTAGGACAAATACTTTTTACACAAAAATCGGATATGCGGAAGTAAGGCGTGATAATGATTTCATTTATTATTCCAAGCAACGGTGAATGGAGTATATTAAAATCAAAATATAATACAGTAAGGAGATAGAAAGAAAACTATGATCTACATAGGATGTCACTTATCGGTTACAAATGGATATGAAGCCATGGGACATCAGATGGTGGACTTTGGTGGAAGTACTTTTGCGTGGTTCACAAGGAACCCTCGTGGAGGCAAATCAAAAGATGTGGTGCAGGAAGATGTTCAGGCGCTTCAGCAGATACTTGAGCGGAAAAAGTTTGGCAAGCTTGTAGCGCATGCAAGCTACACTATGAATCTGTGCTCGGCTAATACGGACACAAGAGCAAATGGTCTTGATATGCTTCAGAAAGATCTGGAAAAAATGGAAGCGCTGCCTGGGCAGTATTACAATTTTCATCCGGGTTCACATACAGGACAGGGTGCAGATGTTGGTATAGAGCAGATAGCAGACGGGCTTAATAAGGTTCTTTGGTCGGAAATGCAGACAACGGTGCTTCTTGAGACAATGGCTGGAAAAGGTTCCGAGGTAGGAAGAAATTTTGAGGAATTACGAGCCATAATAGACCGCGTAGTCCTGAATGATAAGATCGGAGTTTGCTTCGATACATGTCATACCTGGGATTCGGGGTATGACATAGTTAACGATCTTGATGGTGTGTTAGATGAGTTTGATAAGATCATTGGTCTGAACAGGCTTAAAGCAGTACATTTTAATGATAGTAAGAATGGCTGCGGCTCAGCAAAAGATCGCCATGAGAAGCTTGGGCAGGGCTTTATCGGAATGGATGCAATGAAACGATTTGCTATGCATCCGGCTTTTGAAGGACTGCCATTTATCTTGGAGACACCGAATGATGATGAAGGCTATATTCATGAGATTACAACAATAAAGAGCTGGTTTGATTTATGAAGAGGAATTTAGGCTATGCTCCGTGATGCTGATATCAGGGATGGTCTATGCGACTATCTTGAAACTAAATATGGCAAGATACGCTTTTTTGAAGAGCTGACTATGGGAAAATCAAGAGCCGATATAGTCATGGTTACTGAGCAGGGACTGTATGGTATAGAGATCAAGAGCGATGCCGATACCTATGAAAGGCTCTCAAGGCAGGTCAGGGACTATGACAGGTTTTTTGACTACAACTATGTCGTTGTGGGAAGTAGTCATGCAGGGCATATAAAGGAACATGTTCCGGAACATTGGGGAATCATCACGGTTGAAGATGATGGTGGCAAGCTTGATTGCTATGAAATGCGTTCTCCCCAGCGCAGCCCAAAGGTGAAGCTGAATAATCAGATGGGACTTTTATGGAAAAGAGAACTTGCCGTCCTTCAGGAACAGAACGGACTATACAAGTACTCTGACAAGAGCAAGATGTATCGCAAGAAGTACCTTATAGGAAGTGTGGATAAAGAACTGCTGGGAAAGCAGATGTTGGAAGTTCTTTTTGAGAGGGACTATTCGATATTTGAGGATTAACAATGCTAAGATTAGAAAAAGTAAATGCTAACAATGTATGAGTTCTTAGATGATATTACAGAAACCCGCACTTGCTGCGGGTTTCGTGAGAACATGATTCAGGTGGCAAACAAGCCCTTCGACGTAAGTCGACTGGAATAGGCTTGTTTGCTGATATCTTGAATGTTTCATTC
>JAFPVA010000094.1 GCA_017413105.1 Butyrivibrio sp.
AGCAACTGCAATAATCCCGGGAATTCCTATTCCGATAGGATTACTCTTCGCCCCTTTCAAGCAGTATACGATAAGCACAGCCATGATTGCTGATGGAAGAATCTGTCCAAGGCGCTGCATCCATTCCGGCATACTGCGTCCGCCTCTGAAAAGAACAAATGGCAGCGCCCTAAGTCCAAAGGTGATTAGCGCTGACATTACTATTGCCAATAAAATATACCATGATCTCATCATTCTACTGCCACCTGCTTTCTTGAGTTATACCAAACTAGCAGCATTGAAACAATGATAAGAGCCGGAAGCATAAACTGATTCTCTCCAAATATTAAGAGGCTGATAATTCCCACAGCCAATCCAGCCAATGCCGGTTTATGAGTATCTGCCTTTTCCCACTGATCTATAAAAATGATTACAAACAATGCAGTCATAGAGAAATCAATGCCTTCCAATGAAAACGGAATTATCTGCCCCAGGACGCCGCCAATAACAGCTCCTGTCATCCAATAGCAACGTGATAAGAACGCCACCCAGAACATAACCTGCTTCTTCTCTGCATCTTTCAACTCCAACGTGCAGTTCACAGCATATGTCTCATCGGTCATAGTATGGATCATGTACGGCTTTTTCCATCCCATACTACTGAACTCATCAACAAACGACAGGCTATAAAAAGTCTGCCTACTGTTCATGAAAAGAGCTGTTATCATTATCGTAAGTATTGATGCTCCCGCCGAAAGCAACGTAGTCAAAACAAACTGAAAAGCTCCAGTATATACAGACAGGCTGACAAGGAGTGAGTAATACCATTCAAACCCCGACTCTTCCATCAGGATTCCATAGGCCATACTCACAAAAAGATAACTGCACATGATTGGTATTGACTTTATAAACGCATATTTAAAGAGCTGTTTCTTATCCACCTATTTACAATTCCTTCTTGAAAATCTGTTCACAAAGTCTATAGTCGCAGAAAGAGTATATATCTGCATTTGCATACTATGTCAATAGGCTTTTTGTGATAAAAATATTATATAGAAATACTAAAAGAACTCACTTATAGTCAGCCGACACTTCTATAAAAGACCTGTTACCATTGATGTAATCTGTATATGCCGTCTCAGCGTCTTTTCCATGGAACACCTTACAAAGTCCGCACATATCGCAATCTGCAATACATGGAAACCTCTCTTTTATATATGTTCTGCGCTCTTCAGTTGTAGAGTCTTTTATCTCAGGTGCATTTAACATAAGTACATATCCTCTCAATGAATCTGCCTGTCCTGGCGATATTTTTCCATGTATTCCATGTTTATCTCGCGGATTTCCTTTTTGCCATCAATATAGTCCTGATAAATATCCCAGGGACTTCCCCCGCCAAGCCAGCAAGATGAGCAATTCTCGCAGCCGCCACCGCAATCGAGAGAGTTTTTCACAATCTGCTCCCTCTCTTCTCTTGTTGTATCCTTGATCAGAATTGATTTTCTTTCCATTAGCACCGCCCTCCTTAGGCTAATGATGCCTATTCACTCCTTTAATCAATTTTAACTGAAATTAAATCAATTGATAACACACCACTAGATACTCATTTGCACTCAAGGCAATAGTCCAATTCAACATCTTTGTATATACTCTCAGGAGACCACGCTATATATTTATCTACAGGAACACCTTTGTGAGCCAGTCCCTTTCCGCCATCGATGCGTTTATCCCTTGAAGTAGGATAAATCAGGCCAAAGTCATCAAACCGAACCACAGAGCAGTTTGAATAATCGGTAATACCCATGGTTGGTCTTCCTACTACTGTTACTTTAGGAGAAAAAGACATTACTTCGACGAAGGCATCTCCGGAAGATGCGCATCTTTCGTCAGTGATGATAAACACCCTTTCAGGATAAGCTCTACCGGTTATTCCGTCCATAAACTCATCTTCGCTTTCTATAAAACCTTTTCCCATGTTCTCGGTATTATCAACTACCATTTTATCAAGCATCGGCGCCATGTCTTCAGGTGGATTTTCACCCAACATATCTCTCAGAAGCTTAATTCGGTCCTTGCAATTTCTCAAGGAATAATTGACTTCAATTGGATACTCAACTTTGTAATAATCAGTAATTTCTTTTCCCTCAGGGAAACAATACTCCAAAAGTGGCACAAACGCAGAATCTGCGCCTCCTCCGTTTCCCCGAACATCTACAATGAGTTTTTTACAGTTATCAAGAGCGTTCTTACAATCGGTATACAGCTGATTGATTGCATCCAGATATGCAAAATCGTTCAACCTGAGGTAAAGCGTATTGTCCTGATATTCTTTGAAGGAATACTTGGCTTCGTCTTTTCCTTTAGAGTCATGGATAATGGAAACTCCTTCTCTTGTACCGTCCTGATGAACGACAGTAACAAGCTTATAAAACTTCAGTACGGTTGGCCACATCATACCCTGGCGTTCAACAGACTTCTCCATAAGTATCCGGCTTTCTTTATGCGCAATAGCTGTTATTGATTCACCGTCAACTGCAGTAATTCTATCTCCTGGAACAAGACCCGTATCAGCATTTGCCTTTGTTACGTACAGCTCATCGCCTAGCCTCATCACCGAAAAACCTATTGATCCCAGCGTCGCATCTACAAAGTCCAGATGTCCCTCTAGTCCAAAAGTTGCCAGATACTCCTGGACAACATGAAGGAACTCCATACGTTCCATGTCATCTGAAATCTTACTTTGGAATACCTGATAATCTCCTGCTCCAAAATCCTTACAGGTAGCGGAATCTTCTTTCATAATTGAAATTATTTCTTGAAATATCTCTGTATAAGTCATTGCCTCCCCTTTTATACTGTTAGAGTATTATCCTGGAAGTTATATTTTTAATGTCCTTCAATATTGTCTGGAAAAGGCGCATCACCATACACTGTTATGATATAACTTCCATCTTCATTTTCTAGTTCACGATACTTGTATTTTGCATCAAATATGCGGTCCACTTCATCTTCAGCCATAGCTGAATTGAATGTGACCTTGGACTCACACTCGACATGGTTACCTGTTCCAGAAGTGTTTCCGGTAAAAGAATGTGCGTCAACAATAGTGGCCTCTTCATGCTTTCTGCCCTTCAGTTTCTATTTTTTCTAACGTATCATCAAGAATTGCTTTTCTAAGATCTGTGAGCCACTCTGAAAAAGAAACCGTGTCAAATGCATATGTCTTATTAAGCTCATACTCATTTTCAGACCAGGTGTCGATTGGAGACTCATTATGCTGGATCAAAGCCTCAAGCTTATCCAACGACTTGTACAGCTTAGCTTCTTTCGTCTCCTGTGCATCCATTTCTTTATACAGAGCCGCTATATCATCCGATAATTCCTTGGGAAGAGACTTGACCCACTGGTTCAACAGGGAATCTTCAACTTCCCTATCAGAATCTGTTTTAATGAAAGTTGGAATATCACCGGTAAAGCACTCTCCAAGGTCATGAATAAGGCACATATCAACCACCTTATCGATATCAAGATCTTTAAACTCATATCTTAACAGAAATGCCATGAGTGATATACGCCAACTATGTTCTGCAACGCTCTCTGTACGTCTATTAGTTGTAGTACAATGGCGAGGAGTATCCTTCAACCTCTCCGCAACATGTAATATTTCTAAATACTCCCTTGCAGTCATACTTTTTGATCCTCCTTACTCACCTTCAGCCATATCTCAAAGTTTCTTCATCATCCAATATGCATCCATATAGGATCTATCAGCATATTTCATGTTATCAGGAAATGTACCAAACTTCTCAAATCCCAACTTCTCATACATAGCAATCGCATCCTTATTCTCTGCCATAACTTCAAGCTCTGCCTGCTCATAGCCTATGTTCTTCGCAACATCAAGTACAGTCTGAAGCATAGCTTTCCCTATACCGCATCCACAGAATTCTTTATATAGAGCAATTGCAACATTACACCTGTGGCTGTACCTCTTATATGGTGCAATGCTCATAAGGGAGCAATTACCGATATGCTTACCATCAATAAAGGCAACAAGCATAAGCTCACGCTCTGCATCTATCTTAGCCTGAA
>JAFPVA010000095.1 GCA_017413105.1 Butyrivibrio sp.
AACGAGGGGACGGTTCTTGACGTTCCACTTAATGTGGAACGAAAGAACCGTCCCCTCGTTCCACCGCAACCTCGTTTCACCCTGTCACCTCATTTCATTTCTGCACTTTTATCCTTGGATCTCCTGCAAGGTAATTAAGCAGTGCTGCCCTTGCATGCTCCTTGTCAGTGGCTTCCACGCTTACCGTAAACTTGTAATTGTGGTATTTTACCTCACCTTCCTGACATTTCTTTTTCTCTGCCTCTTCTATTGCCTTATCCCTGGTATCTTCACTGGTCATCTCCATGATGTCGGCAATAGCAAAATTCTTAAATATTTCTCTATACTTATCATCACCAAGATAACTGTCTATAAGGCTTAATGTATTTCCCAGGTTAAGATAATCACCATGAAGGAAGCTTTCCATGTCCATAAGATCCGTCTCGGCCTTCATGACATCCTCATCCCAGATAGCTTCTTTAGAAAAAAGTCTTTCGCTCTCGGATGGATGCTTTTTTTGCCAGTCCAGAAGATACCATTTCCAAATCTGAAATCTCTTGTTATTCACATCCTCATCATTAAGCTCAGACATTTTCTGGCAGGCATGGCGAACGCCTCTTGAGACCAGCTCCACAGTGGTATTGGGAACATTGTAGCTGCGGTCTGCAACCACCTGATTCTTTACAGTATCTACTGTTTTAAGCCCCAGTGTCTCATCTCCACGCTTTTCCAGAAGAAGCGAGTAGTCTCCATGGCGCGCAATAACCAAAGGCCTTTCAGCAAGCGTTGTATTCTTCATCTCGTTGAAAGTCCTCAGTACATCATCATTCTGAATGTACTTAAAAGTCTTGCTCATATTCTTTCACCTGTTCTTCTGATCATTTAGCTGCATTATCTATTTTGGTATATAGATCAAGTTTTTTAAAATTTTCAATCCTGCATGGGCGACCATAATAATAGCCCATAAGGTCGGAAATCGGGAACTGCTTGGCTATCAAAGCTGTCTCCTCATCCTCGATTCCTGTAAAGCAGGTTCTTATACGAAGTCTGTGAGTAAAGGATGTTATGGCCTCAATCACATACTTATTTGTAATGTTCTCTTCTATTCCGTCCGTAAGCGCCGGGACAATATTTACAAGATCAACCGGGAAGTGCCTTACATAATCCAGCGATGCAAAGTCGGTCACATCAAGTCCAATCCTGACTCCACAGGATTTAAGGAATTCTATCTGGCTCTTTAAATGCTCCACACTAAGCTGTCTGCTGCCCTGTGTCAGCTCCAGACAAAGGCCCGTAGCAGGATATCCTGTTCTTCTTAAAATATCTATAAGGGTTGTCCTAAACTCTGATCTTTCAAGCTGCATCAGAGCCAGGTTTACGCACAGGTAAAAGTCTTTTATCTTTTGTCTTATCTCCAGCGCATCCTTAAGGGCATTTTCTAAAATCCAGTTTCCGAGATTGTAAAAGACCTGATCCTGCTCAAGCCATGGAACAAACTCCGAAGGAGATACGGTTCCGTAAGGTTCCTTATGCCAGCGGACAAAAACCTCCATGCCAACAAGTCTTCCGTCAACAGAAGAAACAATTGGCTGATATTCCAAAAAGAAACCTTCCATCCCGTTTATCACACTGTTTCTTACTGCATCAACCAGTTCTATATTGCTCTTCTTATTATCCAGCTCATCGTTGTGGAAAATAATAAGATTACCATGCCTCTGGGTCTTAGAATAATCCAGAGCATATTTGGCGCTTGTATAAATTGAATGCTCATCGACCTCAAAATCTGTTGAAAGAATAAGTCCTCCGCCAATCTCTGCGCCAACTTTTTTCCCATTTATAGCCAGCTCTTCTCTGGTAAAAGACCTGAGAACTCCGTAAAACTTTTTTGCCTCATCAAGAGACATCGTATCTGATATCAGGCAAAGAGCCGTCCCTTCACCTCTGTATACCTTGCCCCTGTCTTTTGAATCATGCGTAAGTTTTGCAGCTGTCGCCCTGAGGATATTATTTCCTATGGCATAGCCGTATCGGCGATTAATATTTCCAAAGTCAATGAAATTGATCATCAGGATACAGTACTCTTTTTTCTGATGTTTCAGCTGCCTCATATAGTTCAGCATTTCATACTGATTGGGCAAAAGAGTGATAGGATCATTGTTATCTACAATACCCTTATTAATGATCGAGCACGCATAAAAGACAGGATTTCCGGAATAGTCCTTGATCACCACTCCTCTGCAGGAGCAGACAACATATTCACCGTTCTTGTTCTTTGCTCTGTACTCGATGTTAGGATTAGTCTTTGCCCCCGCAAATACCTGACTTATATATTCGTTGTAGTTCTCCCTGTCATCCGGATGAATCCTGTTCCCCCAAACAGAAGAAGCATTGTAAACATATTCTCCCGTAAGGCCAAAATAATCCACTGCATTTGCGGACCACCTGGAAATATTCTTTGCCATGTCAAAGACATAGACATACCGGCTTCTGGAAGTAACCGCAAAGGTATCAAATATTCTGTTAATTGTGTCGTAAGTTCCGCCTGCCATTCTCCTCCTGTTCCAAGAACTCCCCCGATGTCTTTTTTCTCGTTACTGTTTGCCAGCGGCCAATACCCTGCCAATGACTGAGCGATAACATATTCTTCGTAAAGCCTACCTTGAAGACTCTTCCTGCCCCCTTTGAGTCTTCATAAGTCTCTTGTTGTAATACATTGCATCATCTGCCTTTTTCACCACGTCCTCAAGTTTTGTTCCATCCTCAGGACACCTGGCATATCCGGCACTTATTGACACATTTAGTCTCACTTCCCCAATGACCACTTCTCGTGCCACATTCTGTCTCATTCTGGCGATGACACCCTCATAGAATTTCTTGTCGTGGGCTCCGTGAAGAACCACTACAAATTCATCGCCGCCAATTCTAAAGGCTTTATCTTTCTCTCTAATACTATTTCGGAGTCTTTTAGCAGTTATATTAAGGAGCGCATCTCCAGTTTCATGACCATAAGTATCATTGACCTTCTTGAAATCATTAAGATCCATAAAAACAAGGCCATAAGGAAGCTTCTTGTTGGTAAGCTCCTCCATGTGTTCCTGATAGCTTCTGGGATTTTCCAGGTTTGTAAGAGCATCCCTGTAGGAAAGTACCTCCAGTTCCTTGGCATTCGCCTTCATGGACATGTATGCATACATAAAGAGCGCTGCCAAAGTACTAATGAGCAGTGCAATAAATGAAACTGACAGCACTTCATAAATTCTGATCCAGCTGCTGGCCGGTGCAATCGAAAGATTCCAGAAGCCTCCACCCACTGAACTTATCATGGAATCAACCGGTTTTTTTAATTCATGCTGGGTATGCTCAATAATTACTTTATCCTCACCGGTAATAATGTTGTTGCCTATAAGCTTATAATCATATCCCTCTTTAGCCAGGTCAGAAATATTGATATAGCTCATAAAAGCATCAAGATCCAGGGTAACTGTCGCAAATCCCCAGAATTCTTCATTATCAAGAAAAATTGGACGCCTTATTATGCACCCATCTTTCCCATCCACAAGAGTTGTAGGAGAAATAATAACCGGAACCTGAGACATTTTGCTATAGTCCGCATAAATGCCGCCCATTTCATCCGAAAAGAGATTCATTCCCTTCTCAAGTCCTGTATCCTTAGGAAAAACAGTAGCAATAATCCCATCCGGAGCAAGGGATATATCAGCAATATCCAGGTAATCGTCAAATAATGCAGAGGCTATCTTATCAAATTCCCCCTCTGATATCATCCCGTTTTTGCCTTTAATTGTAATCTCTAAAACCCTTGTAATAAATTCTCTGGTATCGATCTCGGCTTCTATCCTGTCTGCTATCGAGTTTGCGATAAAAGAGGCCCTTTCTTTTCTGGAATTTAACGTCACCACCAGATAAAATGCCGCAACTGCCGACGTTATTATAAGTGTTATAACGAATATGATAATTCCAAGAATAATACTTCTCTTTTTAGGCATATTCTAAGCTCCATTCACAAAAAACTTCAACAAACGTTTTAATGGGCATATATATTTATTATACCATGATAAAGTGTATTTTAAAAAAGGAAGTCGCCAAATGATTTGGTAACTTCCTTTGTTATAATTCAGTTGTCAGCCAATATATGATGAGTGGGCATAAATGTTATTCATTTAGCTCTATCTCATCTCCCACTTCGGGAAGTATGATTTTACCTGCATGTTCAGACACAAGCTGCTCAGGCCTGAAACTGTGAAGCGGAACCAGAATCTTAGGTTCTATCATATCTACGCTTTTTCTTAAATAGTAAGGTTCAGCATGTCCTCCAAGTCCCCATCTTTCATAATGAATACCTGAATTATCAAGCATGCTGTAAAAGATAGCAAAGGATGGATCATAATCACCAAGAGGTGCGCCATCCATATGGACATATAAAGAAATTACATCCATCAGATCAAAGAGTTCATAACTGTTCTTGTAATCCTGCTGAAGAATATACCTGACAGGATTTTCCATGAGCTTCTTACGATCAACAATTACTCTTCCTATAAGATTAGGGGCAGAGAGCCTTTTTTCAGAATGACAGCCCGTATTTTTATTATCAGCTTCCGGAATGTATACAAAGAACTCGTCTTCGGGATAAAATGCTGCAACGTAATCCGCCTGTTCAGGTTCAAGTGCCAGAACTCTTCCGCTTTCCTTTAAGCCTTCTATCAACCTGTGAATTCTCTCAACATTTCTGTTGTAATTATTTATGACAATAAGGCCTTCCTCAGAAGAAGCTGCATTTTTCATATCCTCCAAAAGAGTCCACTCAGATCTTTCACGAACAGGTCCTTCCAGGGAAAGCATATCCACATCAGCAAAGCTTATAGTTACTCCCTCGCTTATCATAAGGTCTGCACCCTTGCACTTTTTTGCAAAAGCAGCACTTATCTCCGGATGAAAACCATGATACCTGTAATCGCCTGTGTAGCAGATTTTTCCTTCTGAAGTCTCAATCAAAAAGCCGCAGGCGCCAATAACATCATGATCCACCTGAACACAGGTCACCTTTATATCTCCGAAAGTAAAAGAGCCATCATAATCCACAGGGATAACATTTTCATGCTCCCTCACTTCCAGTTCTCCCATAACTCCAAGTTCATGATAAAGCTTTGCAGAATCACTGCTCATATAGACAGGCATTCTCTGATCAAGACAGCCAAGGCCGCCCATATGATCTATATGCATGTGGGAAATAATAAAAAATGCTTCTTTATCAGTTTCGCCATAGCCTTTAAGTCCAAGACTATGAGCTACTTCAGGCTCATAAATACCATCTACCGAATTTAGAACGCCAAGCTTAACATAGTCAAAAGCTTCTCTGCCTTTTCTTAAATTAACTTTACTATCAAGCCTCTCAGCATAGGAAAAACCAAAGTCGAAATAACAGATTGTACTGTCTGTTTCAACACCTACTAATGTTCCCCCTATTTCTCTAAGTCCGCTGTAAAATTTTAATTTTGTCATATCTTTTACCCATAGAAAATCTTTAGAGAAAAATAGAGTAGGGAAGATGAGTCTCCCCTACTCAAAAAAAGTTGAATAATTCGGAAATCGATTTGCTCATTCTTGTTCGGTTCTCAAAGTCTTACGAACTCTCATGCAAGCATGAGTTCGTAAGACCTTTCGTCCCTATATCATTAATACTGATCGTTAACTGCCTTAACGATTGTGTCAAGCCATGTCTGAGCATCAGCCTTGTCATAAACAAGCTGCTCAACTGTTGAAGGAACTGTGCTTCTGATGTCGTTTGATGCCTCGAAAGTAGGTGAGAAGAAGAAGTCCTTAGACTGCTCGTAGCAAGCCTTAGCACATACATTCTCTTCCATGTATGCCTTGTAAGCATCTGACTCATAAGCTGACTGTCTGATTGGAAGGTAACCTGTTCCAACAGCCCACTCTACCATAGCGTCTGTGCTTGT
>JAFPVA010000096.1 GCA_017413105.1 Butyrivibrio sp.
CTTGGATATAAAATCCAAGAATGTATCAACCAAGCCATTTGAAGGCGACTAACGTCGCAGGGCTTGGTTGACTCTTGAATCATGCTCTCACGAAACCCGCAGCAAGTGCGGATTTCTGTAATTTTATCCAAGAACTCATAGCAATTCGACTCCGTCGAAGGAATGCGCTCACTCCTGTATCAAGTTCTCACGAAATGCGCAGCTTAGTGCGCATTTCTGTCTGAACAGTAACTTTTACTCGTTACTGTTCACTCGCTTGCAGCTCGCTCCAGTAACCAATTCGCGCATTCATTCCAATTCGACTCCGTCGAAGGAATGCGCTCACTCCTGTATCAAGTTCTCACGAAATGCGCAGCTGAGTGCGCATTTCTGTCTGAACAGTAACTTTTACTCTCCTCTGATAAGCTCGAGGAGCTTTGCTGCCGCAATGGAAAGTGGCCTTGAGTCATCTGAAATTACACAGATCTGGCGCTTTGGAAGCACCGCATTAAATCGAAGTTCAAATAAAACGCCGCTATCAAGGTATTCCTGGGCAAAGTTTTTTACAACGCAGCCCACCCCAAGGTTTCGTAGGGCAAACTGAACTATCATGTCGCTGGTCGACAGTTCAAATTCTGGCTGGATGCTGACTCCATGCTCTGCCAAAAATTTGTCTATATAGCTTCTGGTACTGGAATTGCCCTCAAGAAGTATAAGGGGCAATTTCTCAAGATCCGAATAATCCAGCATCTTGTTCTTGTACTGGATAAATCGCCTTCCTGCTATGAATACGTCCTCAATCTCTGTAACAGGGAAATAGCTGTAGCCTTCTTTTTCCGCAAAAGGCGCAGAAATTACGCCGAAATCAATTCGGTCATCAGCAAGATATTCAAGTGTTTCAGGTGTAGGACCGTTGGTTACAGTAACCTTTATCCCGGGATACTGCTCATGGAATTTTTCAAGATAGGGTAAAAGAAAGAATCTCAGCGTCATGTCGCTGGCACCAATTCTCACTTCTCCAACCTCAAGATGCTGAAGCTGCCTTAGCCTCTGCTCTCCAAGGGCAATCTGTTCCACTCCTCTTTCTACATATCTATAAAGAAGGTCTCCCTCCGTTGTGAACTTCATTCCCCTTGAAGTTCTCTGAAACAGACTGCATCCCAGATTTTTCTCAAGCTGATGGATGGACTGGCTCACAGCTGGCTGGGATATCATAAGTTCCTTAGCCGCAGCAGTGATACTCTGAAGTTTTCCTACATAATAAAAGACTTTATAATATTCCAGATTCTCTGTCATTGTGCTACCTCAAGATTATCTGTGTAGCGTGGGTGGAACGAGGGGACGGTTCTCTCGTTCCATGGAACAGGGGGACGGTTCTCTCGTTCCATTGTGTCAAATGGAACGCAAGAACCGTCCCCTCGTTTCACCCTCGTTTCATAATCAATACTTTACACCAATAGCAGACAGTGCTTTTTTAGTCTGTTCATAGTCCTTGTAAACTATACCTTCCCAACCAAGCCTTATGCAGGCATCGATGTTTACCTTTGTATCGTCGATAAATACTGTCTTCTCAGGCACAAGATCATATCTCTCTTCCAAGAGATGATATATCTCAGGCCCAGGCTTTACCACGTGATCTCTATAGCTAAGAATTCCTCCGTCGGTCTCATCGAGAAATGCCATAGCTTCGGGACAGCCTTCAAGAGCCTGCTTTGAAAAGTTCGACAGATAAAGAACCTTATAACCTGCTGCCTTTAATGCCCTTATCCACGGAATTGTCTTTTCCCTCTTAAGAATGATGCCATCTATATTTACAAAAACCTTGCGGAGGTCATCCCCGATTTCAGGATCATTTTTCACAAAATTCTCAACAATCTCATCGTTGGTAAGATTTCCCTTATCATACTCGACCCAGTCCTTGCTCTCTACGCTGGCTTTTCCAATTCGTTCTACCATCGCCTCATCGTAGCCCTTGGAAGCAATAAACTCTTTCCAGGCAAAATCAGTAAGGACATTTCCTATATCAAATACAACCGTGTCAATTTTTCCATCAGGAATCACATTTCCATATTTGTCATGCTGCTTGTTGCTGCTGCCTGCGTCAAGAGAAGCAATAGTGTGGCGGCCAAAAACTGCTCCTGCAGACCACAAAATCAGCCAAAATAGTATCGGAACCGCCACAATTGCACCTGCAAGTCCCATAAATACGTCCTTTGAATTCGGTCCGCCAAATAATGCCACCAGTAAAAAAGCTATAACAAGGCCAAATATAAGTGCCAACGCAACCAGCGCGAGAACCCTCTTATATGCCGGTGTTGTTGACACATTTTTGTTGTCACTGTTCTTATTATCTGTATTACTCATTTTGTGCTACTGATTACTCCTTAACTTCTATATTACTATGTATGTGGAACAAGGGGACGGTTCCTCTGTTCCATAGAACGTAAGAACCGCCCCCTTGTTTCATGAAACGCAAGAACCGTCCCCCCGTTCCACATGAAACGCAAGAACCGTCCCCCCGTTCCATGGAACGCAAGAACCGTCCCCCCGTTCCACAAAAAAATTACCCAAGTAGGTCCTTAAGTCTCCCCAAAGCCTCACGATGTCTTAGTTTCGTAACTCCGTAGGAAAGGTTCATTTTCTCAGCAACTTCCTGAAGTGTCAAACCTCTATAGTATCTAAGCACGATAATATCCATCTGCTCCTGGGGAAGCTTTTTTAAAGCAGCGGCCAGTTCTTCCAGAGACTCGGCATTAAGCGCCTCATCCTCAACAAGGCTTTCACCTTCCTCTGCAAGATCCTCAGGAATCTCGGAGTGAACGTGATTGGTCCTGTAAAAATCAATTACAGTATTGCTGGTCATGGCATAAATCCATGTAGAAAGAGAAGCCTTTGTCTCATCAAAGGTGTCCAGCTTGCTGTATATCTTTATGAACACATCACTGCAAAGATCCTCTGCATCCTCAGGCGAGTTCACATGATTCCTGATATATCCGAGCACCTTATCCTTATATTGTAAGTAGATTTCTTCATTAGAAAGCTTGCATCCCATATATCAATATCCCCTATCACATAAGCCTTAAGACCGCGGGCAAATATAGCTCACACCTGCTGCCTGCGAACAAGTTCCGCAAAAACACCGTTCTTTTCGATGAGTTCCTCGTATTTCCCATCTTCAACTATCTTACCATCATCTATAACAATAATTCTATCACAATTTTTTATTGTCGAAAGCCTATGGGCCACAACTATCCTTGTACACTTAAGCTTATCCAGCGAATCTGACACCTTTTTCTGGGTGATGTTATCAAGGGCGCTGGTAGCCTCGTCAAATAAAAGAATCTTAGGCTTTGGCGCCACTGCTCTTGCAATCATAAGTCGCTGCTTCTGTCCACCGGATATGCCTCCCTGTCCTTCAGATATAACTGTATTCATCTCCATGGGCATCTGCCTGATATCATCGGCAATCCCTGCAATCTCTGCAGCTTCCCAGGCCTCAGCAAGGCTCATCAGCGGATTAGTGATAACAATATTTGAGAAAATATCTCCCTGGAAAAGAGATCCGTTCTGGGTTACAGTACCAATCTTTCTTCTTAAGGATGACATATCAAGTCTGCTGGCATCCCTGCCGTCATAATAAACTGCTCCCTTGTCCGGTGTTTCAAACCCCAAAAGAAGCCTTAGAAGAGTGCTCTTTCCACAGCCTGTTTTCCCGACAATTGCTACGTATTCTCCGGACTTGACCTTAAAGCTAATGCCCTTAAGGACCTCCGGCAGATTCTCTGCATATCTGAAATGCAGGTTACTTACCTCGATGTTACCGTTAAGTTTTTTGACAATGGTCTTTCCTTCAGTATTTTCCGGCTCAGCCTTAAGGATGGGCTCAGCCATTTTCAGGATTGGCTTAATCTCAGCTGCTGAAAGAGCCACTGCCGCCAGCGAGTTAAAAGCGCCCTCCAAAAATCCGTAAGCAATGGAAAATGCCATATACTTAGCAGGAGTTACGCCACCCTTGACCGCACAGTAGTAAAGGATAATTATTCCAATGGCGCCGATGGCCGTATTTACTGTACTGTTAAGTTTAAGAAGTAACGGTGGATTATAAAGAAGCTGTGCACTCTGATTGTAGTCATTAGCCCATTTTGCAAAAGCTCTTTTCTCCGCACCGGCAAGTCTTATTTTCTGTATTCCGTTAATAAGAGCATAGCTTACACCGTCCTCGTGGGCATCGTACTCTTTTACCTTAGTAATCAGATTCATTCTAAAGAGCATTGAAAACACCGAGAACATGAAGGTCACGATGATGATTCCTATAGCAGGCAGAACCAGATGACTTGAATAATTTCCTATTTCTTTCAAATAGATCAGGGAAAAGACGGATGTAAGGGGCAGGGAAATCACATCCCTTAGTATCAGCTCGCAAAGCTCTCCGACAGAACTTATCCTCGCCGAAAGTTCTCCCGCAGTATAGTCCTTAAAGAAACCGGCAGGAAGATTTAAAACCCTGTTCATCACGGCCGCTTCCACGCTGATATCAGTCTTCAGCTCAACCCTTTCCATCAAAACCTCAGAGCATGCATTTAAAAGCTTCTGGGAAATGACAGTTGCAAAAAGAAACAGCGCAGTCGCAATGAGCATCGGATAGCTTCCGGTACCTGCAACAAAATCCGTTACAAACAAAACGATCTCTGGAACCAGATAGCCCACCAAAACTGTAACTGCAGTGATCGTACAAAAGAACACCATATCCCCCACATCAAAGGTTCCTGTCATGTAGGATAGAAGATCGCCGATTCCAAGTTTCTTCCCCGGAAGAGGCTTGTAAAAGCAAATGGCTTCAAAGCTGATGTCCTCCACATTCCTTTTTCCAACCAATATTTCCTTCCCGGAAGAATAGTCGTAATAAGAATATCCCTTAAAAGGCTTGGGCAAAAGAGCTACCATCGCCCCGGTCTCTTTTATCCTGCCAAGCATCGGGCCATAGGCTTCCTTATACCACTCTTCATCCAGCTCCACATCTCTGTACATGATGCCATAAGGGCGCAGAATGGCCGTAAGGTCAAGTTCCTCCTGAATATCATTAAAAGAACTTTCCGGTTTATAGCCAAAATATTTAATTATCTCATCGATTGCAGCACGGGTAACATGACGATCATTATTGAGCTCTTTGGCTGCCTTCCTGCCAATGACAGAGGCGCTGAGGCCAAAGATGGAATCCTCAAAGGCTTCCTGATCGCTGTTTATTCTGTGCCGAATCTGCTCATCAAACCAGCCCATATGTTCGCACGCTCACATAATTCGCGCATTCATTCCAATTCGCCTGCGGCGAGGAATGCGCTCACTCTTGTATCATATTCTCACGCAGTCAGCAGCAAGTGCTTCCTGCTGCAGTTTATTTCCTGGCATTTTGCTCGTATCCTCGCTCCGGTCCCCGCGCAACTCATTCACTGGTAACCAGATCTTTATAGTATTCGCAGCGTTCCATCAGCTGCTCGTGGGTTCCTGTATCCACGATCTCACCGTCACTAAGGACAACTATCTTGTCGCAGTCACGTATTGTAGAAAGACGGTGTGCAATGACAATGCAGGTAATTCCACGCTTTTTGATGGACTCCACCACTTCTTTTTCCGTGACAGAATCAAGAGCACTGGTAGCCTCATCCAGAATGATGACGGAAGGGTCGCAGGCAAGCACTCTTGCAATCTCAAGACGCTGCCTCTGCCCGCCGGAGAAGTTCTTTCCATCCTCCTCCACGTGGGCCTTGTACCCCTCAGGCCTCTCCATTATCTCATCATGGATCCTGGCATCCCTTGCCGCCAGTATCACCTCAAAATCCTCGATAGAATTGTCCCAGAGTTTAATATTCTGGTCGATGCTGTCCTCAAACATGATGATGTCCTGATCCACCACCGCAACTGACCCTGTAAAAACATTCCTGTCAATTTCGCTGATTCTTTTCCCTCCGAACAGGATTTCCCCGCTCCAGGGCCTGTACAGTCCGGAAAGGAGCTTAGAAAGCGTGCTCTTTCCGCAACCGGAGGCGCCTACAATGGCAATCTTGCTGCCGGCTTCGATATCCAGAGAAAAATCCCTTATTACAGGCTCGGCAAGTCTTGAATAGCCAAAGGTGACATTCTTTATCTCAATATTTCCCATGAGCTTTGAATACTCGCCGATTTCTTCCGTCTTTCCGGAAAAAGCCGGGTCTACGGGATAATTCATTACATCGTCAAGCCTCTCCATGTTGGAACGCATTTCCTGTATGGACTGCCCCGCACCGATAAGCTTCATGGCAGGCTCGTTAAAATGTGTTAAATACAGCTGAAAACCGGTGATCATACCAAGGGTAAACTCGCCCTTCATAACAAGACCCACACCTATGATAAGCACCAGATAATTGCTTAAGAAGCTTAACAGTTCCGGCACCATTCCGAGCCAGATATTAATATGAGAGTACTCAATCTTTTCATGGGTCACAAGAGCCTGATAACCAGCCCATTTTTTGAAAAATCCCACCTCTGAACCGCTGCTCTTTATGGTCTCTATCATCCTGACACCGGAAAGAGTGGTGGAAGCAAGCTTTCCCTGATCCCTGAGGCTTAGTCTCGTGATATTTACTCTTTTTTGCGAAATTATCCTTCCAAGGACCGCATTGATAAGAAGCGTGGCAAGGCCCACAACGGTGAGGCCTACGCTGTATCTTAGCATGAAGAACATGTAAAAGAACATCATGAAGGCATTCAGCGCGATCGGCGCAAAAACCTCCACTAAAGTCTTTGATATCGTAGCGTTAGTTTCCTTTCGCTGTATGATATCCCCCGCAAAGCGTTGGGAAAAGAACTCCATAGGAAGATGCAAAACCTTCCAGATATAGGAGCTGCTGCCAAGTACAGCCATCTTTCCGTCAATCTTGAGGGAATAGATTTCTGTTATTCCTGAGATAAGTATGTGTAAAAGACTTAGCGCGAAAAGAATGAAAACAAAGGGCATAAGAAGCTCTTTATTCTCTCCGGACAGGAGTCTGTCCATGAAAAACCTGTGAAATGCAGGATCTATTACGTTAAAAATATAAGCAATTATAGAAGATAAGACAACGAAAGAAACCAGCGCCCCTGCCCCCTTAAGACGCCCCAATGCAAACTCCAGGGTGCTCTTTCTTCTGCCGCTTTTGACAAATTTTTCTGTAGGCTCAAAGCACAGTGCGATGCCGGTAAAGCCTTCATCAAATTCCTTAAGAGGCATTTTTATACTGCCCCTTGCAGGATCGTTTATATAAACAAAACCACCCTTAGCCCCCTTAAGGACCATAAAGTGGTCGAATTCCCAGTGAATTATACATGGAAAAGAACCGCCCTCAAGCAGTGTGTCCACTTCATAGCGGTATCCTTTTGCATCGAGGCCGTAGTTTCTTGCAGCCACAATGATATTCTTTGCATTTGAACCGTCTCTTGATACTCCGCAGTCAGCTCTGATCTGCTCAAGAGGCACCCATTTCCCGTAATAAGCCAGTATCATGTCAAGACAGGCTGCGCCACATTCAAGAGCCTCCATCTGCATGATCACGGGCACATTTAAAGCATTTTTTCGTTTCATAGTCTACAGGCATTCAGTTAAGTAACATATCGATGATCTTCGTCTGCCTGTAGCCGATCTTTACATCATATTCGCCTTCAGGCAGTTCCCCGGTGCTGCTGATGGTAACTATATTTCCCTTCTCGTCCATGCTCAAATGATCGATAGGAAGCATTATGGTGTTTACCACCACATTCATGGAATCATTTATGTATTTGGAGCTGTTATAGTCCTCAAAGGTAGCCACCATCACACCGTCATCCACAACTGCTTTTCCGTAAGCATAGCTTGTTATGGACATGAAATAACTCCAGATAAAAAGCCCCGCCAGCACAAGGATAGTTGCAAACATAATAATAAAGACGCTGGGCTTTGTTACCCTTAAGTAACTGCCCAGGTCTTCCGGTGACGAAATTTTATCTATACTCTTTTCACGAAAAAGTTCTTTATTCATATTATTTATTTGTTGTTAAGTCTTGAAACAATAGTAAAGTCCACTTCGTCCTTTTTAACTCCGACTATTACGTCATCAGCAAGACTTGCAACGATTGATTTTTCAAGTTCATCCCATGCTGTCTTTGCTGCAGCATCGTCTTCCTTGGCATCATCCAGGGCATCTCTGTACTGTTCAAGACTCCAGCTGTAAAACTCCGCCGAAGTAGTTCCGCCCATGGCTGCATAATCAACATAGCCTCCACCATAGTCCTGCTGAAGTTTCATTATATTCTCATAGTTCAAAAAACCATTTTCTATGATATCGGAGATTTTGCCCATAAAGCCCTTTGCCAGAGAGTTTTCACCGCTCTTTGATACAGAAAGGAGTTCTTTTTTCTTTTCGAAATCCATCTCTGTCTTGGCAATTACCTTTATCTTGCAAACATCATCTTCTTTATCTATCCATACAAGTGACTTGTAGTCTCCTGCCATAGCTCCCAGCATTCCCAAGGTTTCCTCGGCAAGAAGTCTCATATGAAGCGCATCCTTTGGACCGAGTTTCAAATCCTCCATATAACTATCGATCTTTCCAAGTGCATCATAAATGACAAAGTTTTTGTTAGTAATCAGCATCTTTTCTGATTCCATAATTATCTCCCTCTTTAAGACCAAGATTTCAGCTTATTCGATAGTCAGGATATCAGTAAAACCTGTTACCTCAAAGATTTCCTTAACTTCCTCAGATGCGTTCTTAACGATCATGTCGCCCTGCTTGTTCATGGTCTTCTGAGCAGACAAAAGCACTCTGAGTCCAGCACTGGAAATATACTCAAGTTTCTGAAGATCAAACTCTAAATGCTCAACACCTGAGAGTGAGCCCTGAAGCTGGCTCTCAAGATCAGGAGCTGTCATTGTGTCAAGTCTTCCCTCCAACGCTACAACCAGGTCTTTTTCTGCAAGTGTCTTGTTGATGTTTAGCATATTTTTTCCCTCCTAAAGTAAATATACCTTATATTTCATTATAGCATTTAAAAAATGCCATTATTGCGCCCTTTGAATATTTTATAAATTATTTATAATAGCTTCTTTATCAGAGTCAGACAGTTATGCCCATCCTTATACTCATATTTCATGCCATCCATGCTCATTTTGACCATGTAGATGCCAAGTCCTCCGATAGGTCTTTCTGCCACGGAAAGAGTTATGTCCGGATCCTCTTTTGCCAAAGGATCGTAGGGGATTCCGCTGTCCTTAAAGGTAATGACAGCTTCATTGTCCTTTGATATGTCAAAAAAGATCTCCGCCATGCCCTCTTTTCCTTCATAGGCGTAGCTTGCAATGTTAATGAAGATTTCCTCAACTGCCACATCTATCTGCATCTGAGTCTTCATAGGACATTCAGCTGCTTCAAGTCTTTCCTCGATAAACTGTGAAACAATCGGAAGGTTTTCACACTTTGCTGCAATTTCGATTTTTTCCATATTCTTATCCTTTGTACCAAATGTTGAATAGTGTCGTATCGTCAAATTGCTCTGCGCCACAGGAAAAATCCTCAAGTGTCTGACGAATACTCTCTACAGTTTCCTTGGGCCCCATGTTGCTGCATCTGTTAAGAGCCTCTACCATACGGTCTGTACCAAAGAATTCTTCTTCCTTATTCATAGTCTCGGGTACACCGTCGGTATAGATAAAGAGGCGTCCATTCTTTGGAATGTCAAATTCGTAGTCCTTAAATTTTATCCCTGCCATTCCCCCAACAACAGCACTATGTTTATCCTTGAAAAGAGAATATCTGCCGCTTTCATCTGCAAGTGCCGGATACTCATGTCCCGCATTTGCAGCAATCACATGGCCTGTCTTAACATTGATTATGCCAATCCAGACTGTAACGAACATATCAACTGTATTATTCGCCGCCAGTCTGTCATTGACGTATCTTAGTATTTCTGAAGGAGTTCCTCCCTGCTCAGCCCTAGTCTGTATCGCAATCTTGGATACCATCATATAAAGAGCCGCCGGAATTCCTTTTCCTGCCACATCCGCCATGACAATGCACAGATGATCATCATCAAGGGTAAAAAAGTCGTAGAAATCGCCGCCCACTTCTTTAGCTGGCTTATAATCGCCAAAAAATTCAATCTGCGTGTACTTTTCGTAGTCGATATAGTTCTTTGGAATAGTCGCAGCCTGAATCTTTGTAGCTATGACAAGCTCCGTTCCAATCCTTGCCTTTTCCCCTGCAAGCCTGTCGATATCCCTTAAGTAGCTGTTCATCTCCAGTTCCATGCTTCGAAGGGAGATTCCCAGCTTTATAAGTTCTTTTACATCGCCTTCATAGATATCCTTAAAAACATCGGTACCGACGTGGGTATCAAATCTCTCCTCGTACTTTGCCACGAAGTCCTCAGCCTTTGACGCCATTGTATCTATAGGCTTAACAGCATTGTGATTTACCGAAAGGAATACGATAAGACAGGCAAATGCTGTAATAATAAGGGCTGCAATAGCAGACTGGAAAAGAAATATCTTCACATTTTTTACTGCTTCACTAATGGGAATATCTGCAGTAAGGTATGAGCTTATATTTTTTGCCTCATCCACATAGACAGAAACGCCGTCTGTCCTCACTCTCCCGTATTTCTCAGAATATGTAACATTACCTATATAGCGCCTTCCCGGCTGCCCTATATAGTCACTGAAATCGTCAAAAAGAAGTTCTCCGCATCTCTGAACATTGGTGTCGCTGGCGTCTATAACATAGACCCAGTAGCCTTTTTCCGGATAAATAATGGAAAGGCAGTAGGCAGTTGAAATAGTGCCGTGTCTGGAATTATTCAGCTGCTCCCATACCTTTTTATATTCTTCACTGTTCTGAATATCCGCAAACTTTTTAAAGTACTCTTCTTCATTGTTTTCCCTCATCGCCTTAGGATCAGGGATCTTGTTTACAACCTCGGCAGTCCTTATGATCAGGTCCTGTATCTCCCCCTGGTCAACATTCTTAAGCGCTGACCCCGTAAGGGATATTTCCATGCTCTCATATATTTTTATTGCTTCCCTCTGAAAAAATATAGAGGAAACAATTATACATACAGCAGCAATAAAAATCGAAGATAATACTGAAATGTACACGGCAATTCTGGCCATGGACATAGTCTTTTTCTTAACACCTTTATTTTTCATAATTCCCCATATCACGAATTTAATTCACCATTTCTATTGTACAATAATTTTTGCAATTTCGTACAGAGGAATATATGAATAAGGATAATAGGATGCAAATCCTATTATATAAAAAAGCCCCCTGCGCAGGTACTTGCCATACGCAAAGAGCTTCATAGCGAAAAAAGTATTATCTTATCCGTTAATTGTAAACTGACCGATAAGATTATTCAGACTCTCTGACTGTTCTGAAAGTTCCTGAGATACTGCGCTGGATTCCTCGGCTGTTGCAGAGTTGCTCTGAACAACGTTAGAGATCATCTCGATACCCTTATCTATCTCATCCATGCTCTGGGCCTGCTCTTCCGCCAGGTCTCCGGTCTGGATTATCATCTCAGTAATTTCCTCTACGCTGTGCTGCATTGCGTCGAGAGCCTCTGTAGTTTCAGCCACAACAGAGTTTCCGTTGTTAATCTCATCCATTGTATCAGCAATAAGCTGGTGAGTATTCTTTGCCGCTTCGCTGGACTGATCTGCCAGTTTTCCGATCTGATCAGCAACAACTGCAAAGCCCTTTCCTGTCTCCCCGGCTCTTGCAGCTTCGATGGAGGCGTTAAGTGCAAGGAGCGATGTCTGTTTTGCAATGGCTTCGATGGAATTTGTAACCTGCTCGATTTCTGCAGAAGCCTCTGTAATTCTGGTCATGGCATCCGTTACAAGATGCATCTTCCGAGCTGAAAGCTCTGCGTTGTCTCTGACCTCGATGGCCATTGACTTACTCTTTTCAGCCACATCGGCAAGCTGCTTTGTCTGCTCTGTTACAGAGTTTACAGATGCTGTAAGTTCCTGAACCGCTGCTGCCTGATCCGTTGAACCTTCTGCCAGATCGTTGGCACCCTGGGACATATTAAGGGCACCCTGAGAAACCTGTGCTGAGGAATTTCTAACTTCAAGAAGTGTGCCTGAAAGATTATCCGAAATATCACCCAGGGCATTCTTTATTGCTACATAATCTCCGATATAGAGCTTTTCGTTTCTTGTTCCCGTCGAGAAATCACCGGAGGACATGCGGTGAAGGGTCTCATTGATATCTTTTACGATGTCTTCAATAACATCGGTGGATTCAGTAATATCTTTTGCCAGTTTGCCGAGCTCGTCCTCGGCATCAGTCTCTACCTTGACTTCAAGCTTACCCTTTGCCATGTCGTCAGCAGCAGAGGAAATAGCTTCAATAGGTCCAAGGATACTCTTTGTAAGGGCTCCTCTTGCCTTTCCGGAATAACGAAGGGCATTTAGTACTACCAAAAGAGATATCACCGTCATGACAATAACGCTGACAATAGCAATTGTATATGCCTTCTTAGCCTGGGCCTTAGCGGAAATTCCAACCTCTTTAAAGTCCTTGACCACAACCTTTATGGCTTCATTTACCGTTCCGACGTAATAAGAGTAGATCTCCTCGTCGGAAGCGCCCTCAGTGAACAATGTGACAAGCTTGTCATCAGCTGTGTCAATGTCCTTGATATGCTGATATATGGAAGAGATGTCTCCATTATAAACCTTGCCCAGATTATCAAGACCATCATTGAGCTCCTGGATCTTTTCCTGAGCACCGGCTATCTGTTCGTTTCTGTCACCCTCTTCAGTAGCAGACAGAGCCCACAGATAATACTTAGCCAACGCCTGAATTGTAATTCTTACCTCACCCTGCTGAGAATTCTGTTCATAATAAACAGCGTATATATTTCGCAGGTTGAAAAGAGCAACAATATCGATCAAAATGATCACAACAAAAATTACAATCAGGTTCATTCTGAACATGCCGAAGACTTTCTTGAATTTTTCAGAAACAGGAAGTCTCCTAAATTCGCTCTTGCTGAAAGAATCAGTTTTTTCAGATGCTGCCATATCATCCTCCTAAAATATTTAATTTCATACACAATATATTAAATTGAATGCATTATCGTTAAGTTATACATTATATTGTATTCTTTTTTGAAATTTTGTGTCTTTAAAATGTATAAGTTTTGTATAAAATTTCAATAAATAAGCTGTGCTTATGGCAAATATAACAAATATTGATTTTACTTATGAAGTGGTTTTTGCTATCATCTCATTGTGAGACTTAGGGAAACTCTTTTGGCTCACAGATCATAAAACAATTTAGTAATAATTTAAGAGAGGGATTTAGAAAAATGGTTAAAGCAGTAGTTGGTGCTAACTGGGGCGACGAAGGAAAGGGCAAGATCACAGATACCCTTGCAGATCAGGCGGACGTTGTTATCCGTTTTCAGGGCGGAGCAAACGCAGGTCACACCATCGTCAATGAATATGGTAAATTTGCACTTCATACAATGCCTTCAGGTGTTTTCCATCAGAACATCATGAACATCATTGGCAACGGAGTTGCATTTGATATTACAAAGTTCATGAAGGAGCTTCAAGACGTTACTTCCAAGGGAGTACCTGCTCCACAGATCATGATTTCTGACAGAGTACAGGTTATGATGCCTTATCACGTACTCTTCGACACTTTGGAAGAGGCAAGACTTGCAGGAAAGAGCTTCGGCTCCACAAAGTCAGGTATTGCTCCTTTCTATTCAGACAAGTTTTCAAAGATCGGCTGGCAGATAAACGAATTCTTCCAGGATGATGACGTTATAAAAGAAAAGATTGCAAGAGTTGCTGAGATAAAGGACGTTATACTCGTTAATCTCTATCATTCAGATCCTATCGATCAGGAAGCTCTCTTTATCCAGATCGTTGAATGGAGAGAGCAGGTAAAGCCTTACGTTGGAAATGTATCTCTTTTCCTTGATAAGGCAATTAAGGAGGGCAAGACAATCCTTCTTGAGGGTCAGCTTGGAACTATGAAGGATCCTGACCACGGAATCTATCCTATGGTTACATCCTCTTCTCCTCTTGCAGCTTACGGTGCAATCGGAGCAGGCATTCCTCCTTATGAGATCAAGCAGATCGTAACCGTTTCAAAGGCATATTCTTCTGCAGTAGGCGCAGGCGCTTTCGTTTCAGAGCTGTTTGGAGATGAGGCTGAGGAGCTCAGGAGACGTGGCGGTGACGGCGGCGAGTACGGTGCAACTACAGGTCGTCCAAGAAGAGTTGGCTGGTATGACTGCGTTGCAAGTAAGTACGGCTGCAGACTTCAGGGCACAACAGATGTTGCTTTCACCGTTCTTGATGTTCTTGGATATCTCGATGAGATTCCTGTTTGTGTTGGCTACGATATCGATGGAGAAGTTACAACAGAGTTCCCTGTAACTCACCTTCTTGATAAGGCTAAGCCTGTTTACAAGACTCTTCCCGGTTGGAAATGTGAGATCAGGGGCATCAAGAAGTACGAGGATCTTCCTGAGAAGTGCCGCAACTACATCGAGTTCATCGAGGAGCAGATCGGCTACCCTATCACAATGGTAAGTAACGGACCTTCAAGAACCGATATCATCTACAGAGAGAGCAAGCTCAGCAAGTGAATTAAGGCCAAGTAGTCCTATCGATAAAGAAAAAAAAGAAATCATGGATGTCGACAATAGTTCGCATCAATGATTTCTTTTTTATTTGCTAAATCTCAGACATTGCAGGCATTGATTGCCTGCCTTCAAAAGTTTTACATCCTTCCGTCAAGGAATTTGCCGGTTTCCTTGTGATTGAAATTTGGGATCATGTCGTTGAAGAGGTCGATCAAGACTCCCCTGTCCCAGGTGCCATCTTTTCTAAGATCGGTTATTGTTTTCCTGAAACCTTCAAGTTTTTCTTCATTATAATCCAGTTCATTCTTGATAATACCTACAGATTCAAACTTGTTCATATCAAGAATCTCATTGTCTGTGTAGAACTCCTCAAAGTCTTTTTCTCCGGTGGTGTCACTTTCAAAGAAGTATACCGGATACTTGTGCAGGGCCTTGAGTTCTCTGACTCTATCCCTTGCCTCCTGCTCCGTTGCACACTGCACCGGCTCATAGCCAAGGTTCTCTAAGTATTTCTCGGCAATGCTGCTGAAGGTAACCAGGTTAAGCTCTTCGGAAAGCTTAGGGAAGTAGATGTCCCTGTTTTCTCCGGTGAGGCATGAAAGAAGGCACAGTTCCCCGGACTCTTTTGGAGTAACGAAGTATCTTCTTACATCGCAGGGAGCAGCCAGAGGCTGGTTCTTCTCAAGTCTTCTGTTAAAGCCGTAGAGAAGGCTTCCGTCTGAAAATGCCACGTTGGCGAATCTTGCCATGGAAAGTGACATATCCTTACTCTGTCTGTTAAGGAACATCTCCATGATGCGCTTTGAAGCACCCATCATATTTACCGGATTTGCAGCCTTATCAGTGGATACGCAGAAGTACTTCTTTGCCCCCATATCGCGGGCCATCTGCATCAGACGCTCTGTGTAAAAAATATTTGTATCTATCATGCGCATCAGAGTGTATGGGTCTTTTTCCGAGCGAACATGCTTAAGTGCTGAAGTATTGAAAATATAATCGTAGCCCCCGATCCTCTTTTCCTGGGCCTTTATGAAATCAACAAAAATATCGCTTCCGCAGTCTATTGCAAAGGTTGCGAACTCACCTGTTCCGTAGCCTACAGAGGACCTGATGTCACGGACCAGCTCAACCATGTTGTTCTCGCTTATATCCACCACATGGAGAACCTTGGGATTTCTGGCAAAGAGCTCTCTGCAGATCGCAGATCCGATTGTCCCTGCTCCGCCTACTACAAGGAATCTGGAACTGCTGATAATATCTGTCAGTTCCTTCTCAATTTTGCAGATATCTTCTTCAAATAAAGGGCTGGTTCTGCCAATCATCTCCAGCATTGTGTCTTTCATTGGTTTTCCCCCTTGGTCATTACTGATTTAAACACCTTTACATTATAGCCTAAATATATCGCGTGAAACAAGGTGCCTCCATCTTCTTTATCCTATTCAGCTCATGGTCTTCAGGCATTAGCCATTTTCAGATAAATATACGCATTCTGATGGGTATTATCTTTTTCAATGACCATATTGAAATACTTAGCAGCCTCTTGTTTCCTGCCTAGCCCCAGATTTGCAAGGCCCATAAGATAATAGCAGTGGATGGCGTTCTTTAGCGTCATGTCCGCATCAAAAACTGACATATCCGGCATCGATACGGCAAAATAATCCATCTTAAACTCATCCCGAAGATGCTGCTCGCCATAGTCAAGAAGCTTATAAAATCTGGCGTTGGCGGACTTTGAGTCACCAAGTTTTTCCTTGGCAAAGCCCTGATAGAGGATCATATCCGCAGGCTGGTCATAGTAATACATCATTCCTGCAACTTCCATAGCTCCCAAAGTTGCCTTTTCATAGCACTCCGTTGCTTTAGCTTTATCTCCGAGAAGCTCATAGGCAAGTCCCAGATTATAGTAAATGTGATTATCCTTGGTGCCCTCAAGCCTTCCTTCTCCGAGATTTTCCGGATATGAAAGAGCCTCCTCCAGAAGCTTTTTAGCCCCCTCTCCGTCCTTATCCAGTAAAAGAGCTTTCGCCTTCTCCACAAGGCACACCTTGAACTGAGTGGTGATCTTGCCTTCTGCCCCCTCCCAGGTCTGGAAATTGTGGGAAGTGATCCTGTCGTAGGCTTCATCATACATTTCAAGGTCATTAAGAAGTGTTACATATTCTGTATAAAGGTCATCTCTCTTTTCAATAAGAGAGATATTATCTTTGAAAAGCTTAAGCCTGTCCTGCAGCGGCATCTGAAGCTTCTGGTAGAGCTGGTCAAGTTCAAGGAAAACTCTTGCATCTGTACGGTCAAGCTCAAAGGCCTTTTCCATACACTCTCTTGCTTTATCCCCATCACCCTTCTTGTTGAAATAAGCAATTGAAAGGTTCCTTAAAAGTGTCGGGAAAGAGCCATCTATCTTACCTGCTTCCTCCCACAGACTGATTGCCTCATCATACTGAAGTTTGTCATAGAAAAGACAGCCCAGGTAATATCTTGCCATGGCGTCCTTTTCATCATGCTCTATCGCATTTCTAAGTACTGCAATGTCTTCCGGCTTATTGGGGAAACAATAGGCAGGATCAGCTTCTTTTGCCATTTTCAGCTCTTTTGCCGCCTCATCATCTCTTCCGAGTTTCTGATAGTACGCCCCAAGATAGTAGTGGATCATGGGCTTATCCCCTGGGAAAAGAGCCAGCGCATCCGCTGCTTCCTCATATAGACCGGCCTCAGCAAGATCCCTTGCCACAAGAAGGTAGGTCTCATGGAAGTCCCGTGTTATCTTGTGGAACGCATCTGCCAAATAGTCTTTGTTTTCAGACATTTCGTAAAGCAGGAACATTGATACAAAGTCAAAGGCATCGAGCCTTAAATTCTCATAGACACAGCTTCTGGCTTCTCCGATCCTTCCCATCTTCATAAGGATTGCAGCCTTAAGCCCCCTTGCCTTGATGTTATGCGCATTCTTAACAATCCCCTTATCTACAAGCTCCAAAGCCTCTGCATAATCCCCTCTCCTTGTGGCGATTGCAGCCAGATAATAGAAGGACATCTCCTGAAGCTCATTTACCCAGGTTGCCTTATAAAAGGCATCGAAGGCCTCATCATATTTTTCCTGATAGAAAAGAGCCAGCCCCAAATTGTAGAAAGGCTCTGAATCATAGGGATTTGGATGCATAGAAGTAAGCCTTTTAAGCGCTGTCCTAAAATACTTCTCCGAAAGCGCAAACTGTCCCCTTCTGAAAAGTAGAAGTCCGTAGGCGTTATTTATTCTGGTATCGCCGGGATCTCTTTTTAAGCCCTCGAGATAATAAGGGTCAGGAAGCCATGTGGCATGGCGATACTGCTCAATGTGCTGGCCTGTAAGATAGAGTTCTTCATTGGTAAGGATCTCTGCCGGCTCTTTTGCAGCCTTTGCAGGCTCAGCAAGTTCGGGTACTCCCTGGTATATCGGCTTATAGGAAACAAGCTCTCTTTTCCCTTCAAGAACTGCTACCCTGAATTTGTAGATGTCTGAAACCTTGTCGTTTTCGTCTATATTTGGCTCAATGACGCCGAGTTCGTCAAAGGGTATCTTTTCGTCAAAAATATCAACCGGAGATAACTTGACTTCTCTGTCGTATACTTTTTTCCCGTCGTATTCAAGGACAATGCTTGCACTCTCCCTTGGGGAGGTGGCATATACGATCACGTGGACGCTTGTTTCCTCGAACTCCAGGTTAACAGCTGCATTTATTGTGGCGTTCTTAACCTGCCCCACTGCCTTATATGGCATGAAATACTGCTTAAAGACCTTTTCCTCATAGGGCTTAAGCCACGAAAAATCAGGCTGATTGTCACAGTACATACCTGTCATCAGCTCAATATAAGGACCATCTTCATCCGTAAGATTCCTGTCCCAGGCTCTGCCAAAATCTCCGCAGCCCCAGGTCCACTGTTTTTTGCCGGGAGATACATGATGGTCTGCAATGTGGAGTAGCCCTGCCTTCTTCTGATAATCATAGCCGCCAACGAAGTTATAATCCGACTTCTCGGCCATATAGGAAGTGGGAACAGGAATGTTTTTGTACCTTGAGATGTCGACACCTTCGCTGTAGTCATGCTTGTAGTACTCGCCGGTGGCTATAGGAAAGCGTGATACAGCTCTTTTACCATGGTCGTAGACGCAGTGAACATCCGGTGGAAATATGGACTGGGTGTGGTCATTTACAGACACCGCCGGATTTGCCCACCACAAAAAAGTCTGCGGCAGCGGGGTCCTGTTGTAGAGCTGGCCTGTGATCTCAATGTAAGCCTTGTCAGGATAAAGAGTAAACTTTGTGACCTCCTTGGTGCCATACATCTGGTCAACATCGCCTGTTATGAGGGTTTTGCTGCCATCATCATTATCCACTATCTTGTAATCCACAGGAGAATAGGTAGTCGGTCTGTGGTGCTGAGGCCAGTTAAATTCTATGCCTCCGGAGATCCATGGTCCGGTAAGGCCCACCAGCGCAGGCTTTATCACGTGATTATAGTAGACAAAATCATAGTCATTGGTCTTATCATAGGCCCTCTGAATACGCCCGCCAAGCTCAGGAAGTATCATGACTTTGATATATTCATTTTCCAGATACACTGCATTCCATTCATGTTCTGTCTTTTCCCTGCTGATGGTTGTAGTGTTCGGATAGGGATAGATTTTACCACAGCTTCCCTGATAAACCCTCTTTTCCAGGAACATGGGGTTCTTGTCCGGGCTTCCCACTTCATAGGTTGGGATTATTGTCTTTTCCTGCCATATTCTGACTTCTTCCATATTTGACTCTCCTGATTGGAAATTAATCTTTACATTGTCTTAAAAAGCCAATAAAATATTGCCCTTGGACTTTATCTTCGCTTTTTCTTCATCTCGTACAACTTTTCATCCGCCTTTGCTATCAGCTGAGGAATAGTTACCGGATTCTCATAGTCATATTTGGCATATCCAATGCTGACCTCAAGTTTAAAGGCTGCCCCGGATTCTTCATTGAGTCTTGTTATATTTGACCGGATTAGTTCAGCAGTTTTCTGAATCTGCTGTTCATCTTCCGACTCTAAAATGACTATGAATTCATCTCCTCCATATCTGGACAAAAAAGCCCTGCTTTTAGAGTCTGTACACGATGTCTTCAAGGCTTCTGCCACAGTTATCAGAGCCCTGTCACCTTCTATATGTCCATATTTGTCATTTATCCCCTTAAAATGATCCACATCCAAGATCATCAGATATAAATCCATCTTCGGAGTTTTGGATTTCATTTTGAGAGTGAGATATCTCTGCATCTCCTGACGGTTATTGATCTTTGTCAAAGAATCCGTGGAAACCCGGGTCTCCATAGCTGTTATATACAACAGCATTACTGCAGCCGTTGCGCCATAGCACATAATTGGAGTTGTTAAAAAATATGACTGTAACACTCCGCATATAAGTGGCGTTATTGGGAATAATCCCATAGCCACGAACAGTCCGTGATCATAATATCTGTTGCTGGTAAAAGCTCTGTAGAACGATTTTGTAGAAGATAGCAGCATATATCCAAATGGAATACTCAGTAAAACAGCATACAAAAAACCGTAATGCAGATAACCTGTCTCATCGATAGCAAAAAGATAGTCGGTAAAAATCCCAATTATAAGAATAATTATCGCTATCAGAAATGGGATCACACCTAAGACAGCCCTTGGTGGAACCAGAATTTTGGTATTGCCCTGGATAGTTTCACAGTATATAAACCATAGCCAGGCGGTGATCAAAAGACAGATATAAGGGATAATGGTGACTATGTACATTGTCGTTTTTCCACTTTTAAAAACGCCGCATTCAAATAATACCCATATCGCATCGGAAGCAAAATAGCCCACCAAAAGCTGCATTATCCGAATAAGCAATATGGTAGAAACCTGCTTGTCCACACCTCTTTCAAGAGTGAATATTATTATGCCAAAAAACACGATACATGCGATATTGGCCAACGCATAGTTTAAACAATCAGTCACCTTAGCCTCCTATCAGTGGTATTGTCTCTCGCACAGCATTTTCTGCTTTCTTTTTTAGCTTAAAGATAGTATCATGCTACCCACCTAAATTTTACTATATTCCGTAAGGTGACAATCTTAAATATGTATAAATAATCTCTACTCGCACATTACTTACGTCGTTTTGAGATAGCTTAATTCAATAATCAGCTTATGATCTTTGCAATACATTCTACCATTGGCATAGTGTACTCATATGCCGCGTATTTCCAGATATTACCCTGAAGTTCATCAAGATCATAGGGGTCTCTGAGGGCGAATACTGCTATTTTGCTGTGCTTGGATATCAGCCTGTCAATTAGCTTTAGCTGCCCTTTAAACACATGGGCATTGTAGGTCCCAACTATGATAAAAGAGCTTTCTCTTGAAATACGGAGTGCTTCTTCTATCTCTGCTTCATCCGGATTTTCGCTGATAAGAAGTGACCTTCCCCCTAATCTTTCCTTTAGTATCTCGCAGAAAGCCTCTGATATGTCTTCCTTTTCATTTCCAACACGCCAGCCGTTAAAAGCATTAGGACTAATGAAAAGAGTTTTCTCATCTATCATTATTGGATAGTCAGCCTTGGAGATTAGCTTAAGGCTCTGATGTCTTATTTCTTCTATTTTGCTCTGGAGAGACAATTTTTCATTAGGAACTATGTTTCCGGTGTCTACATTCGTTATGTCTGCATTTCTGACATCCATATTCCTGCTGTCATTTTTCCCCAGATATTTCTCTTTATATGCGATTATCCTGTTTGCACTCTTTTTCATCTCTGCGAGGTCTATATCACCGGCTTCAACTGCCTCTTTTACCATGGCGACCACCTTAGGTACAAAGGCCGGAGTATGGGAAATCATGGCAATGTCAGCGCCGGCTTTAAGAGCCGCCACTGCGCCGTTTTCAGTGCCATAGAATTTCTGGATTGCCTGCATCTCCAGACAGTCCGTCAGGATCATCCCCTCAAAGCCCATCTTTTCCCTAAGGAGCCCTGTAAGGATTGTTCTGGACATAGTAGCCGGAACCTTCTCTTTTTCAATCTTAGGAAAAAGAATGTGTGCCGTCATAATTGCCGGAATTCCATTATTTATGGCATTGGCAAAAGGAACAAGCTCCATTTTCTCAAGCTCGTCCAGAGTCTTATCCACCAGAGGCAGCGTCACATGAGAGTCCTTGGAAACATCGCCGTGGCCAGGAAAGTGCTTTCCGCAGGCTGCTACACCGGCTTTTTCAAGTCCCCTTACCATCTCCATGGAAAAAGAGCTTACAACCTCGGGAGTTTCACCATAGCTTCGGCATCCGATTATAGGGTTGGACGGATTTGAATTTATGTCCAAAACCGGCGCCAGATCAAAATTACAGCCAAGTTCCCTGAGCTGTAATCCTGTATAGTAGCCTGAAATGTTAGCGTTTTGAGGGTCACCGGTACCTGCTATGGCCATAGCTCCGGGAATATTCACCATGCTGACAGGAAGTCTTGAGACCATGCCACCTTCCTGGTCGATCATAATAAAGGCAGGGATACCGGTCTCACCTGTCACAAGCTCCTGAATATCCCTGCAAAGCTCTTTTATCTGGGCTTCATCCTTAAGATTTTCCCTAAAAAGAATCACATTTCCTATCTTATACTTTTTGACAATATCCCTAAATTCATCAGGAATCTCCTGGCCCCAAAATCCAATAACCAGCTTTTGACCGATAATCTCATCAATTGTCATAGTTATCCTCTTTTCACTGCAGGTCACTTTTCTTGCCGCCGCAGTTTCATTGCAACTCACTTTCCCTTGCAGCTATCGTTTCTTTACATCTGTCGTTTCCTTGCTGCTATCGTTACATTGCGACTCACTTTTTCTTGCAGCTATCGTTTCTTTGCAACTCACTTTTTCTTGCAGCTATTGTTTCATTGCGACTTACTTTTTCTTGCCGCTATTGTTTCATTGCAAGTCGCAAAGCACCTATAGAAGCATCCTTGTCAGGAAGAAATGTGGCAGCATCAAGTTCCTTGGTAAGGAGCTTACGGATGTATTCGTTATTTGTAAGAACGCTCCCCCAGAGGGCTATGGCACCGTTATCAAGGGAAAGCCGCTCTTTTACAGTGTTAACCAGCACCGCCAGTTCTTTTACCACGTTGTCAGCTATGCGGATAGCAGCAGCATCTTCTTTCTCAAGGGCGATTGATAAAACGGGCGCCAGCGCAGCTATTTTTCCCTTGCTGGTATCCTGAACATAGATAAATCCTATAAGTTCTCCAACACTGGTTATTCCAATCTTCTCAAATACAAGTTCCCTGAGGCATGTTTCCTCTCCGCGGCCATCTTCAGCTCTTACAATAGCCGACATCATCTGAACAGCGATGTCGTAGGCGCTTCCCTTATCATCAATCAAATGCCCATAGCCGCCGGCTCTTGCTGATAATCCGTCACTATTTTTCCCAAAGCACATGCTTCCCGTTCCGGATATCAAAAGAATTCCCTCGCCCTCCGGAAAGGCGGTAGCAAAGGCAGTTTCATAGTCGCCATATATTCCGTAATTGGAAAAGCCCCTCTCAGTCAGAAATGCTGAGATCTCACTTTTTAGCTTAGCATTCGTGATTCCTGCTGCGCCGATGGCCAGACCAAGGCATTCATCTGCATGGCGAGCAGCACCGGTGCATTCATCTATGATATCGCCAAGGTTTTTTATAAGTGCCTCGCCCGATAATCCATTCCCATTTAACGGCCCGCCTACACCGGAGTGAAGCACCTTCCCATCTTCGTCAGCTATGGAAAACCTGCTTCCCGTGCCGCCTCCGTCAATCCCAGCATAATATCCCATTTATTTACTCCACAATTTATTGAACTATGAATTCATGAGTTCTTAAATGATATTACAGAAATCCGCACTTGCTGCGGGTTTCTGAAATATCATCTAAGAATTCATCTATTATTATATATTTGATTACTTGATTCTAAACTTTTTACGAAAGTGCCCCAGATCAAGGACACGTGCTTATATTGGTCAGCATGCATTTTATTACAACGTCCTCAGGTTCAGGATACATACTCATATTGGGTCAGCATGTTTTGACGTTATTATCTGCAAATGGTGTAATTTGCGGAATTTGCGTCTTTTTTAGAGATTTCCAAATCTTGGATACCAAAATAAAAAAATGGGACGTCTTTTTTTTCATTTCTGTCTATTAAGCCGTAGTGAATCGTGTATAATTGCTTACCGTCCATCTTTTCGCCCCTCATTTCTGCAGCTAGAATTACATTTTCAGGAAAAAAGACGTAGATTTCATTCTGAGCCGATCATGATTCAAAAGAAATTCCGTAATTCTTACATCTTTTCCAACGAAATCCATAAAAAAGACGCTTGTAAAAAAAATGTCGACATCTTTTAGTGCAAAACTGGATAAAAGGACGCAAAAATCAAGGCTTACCTATTTAACCAATGAATACTGCCAAAAGATTACTCTTATGTCCTTGACATGGGGTTCACTATCATTTAATTTTTCCTGCTGAAATTAAATTGAATCAGTCATACAGATGAAACTCTTCTTTTCTCCTGATAAAATTCTCATTTTCCATTTTTATTTTACCAAGTATCTCCTCGACATCAAAGCCTTCATGCAGCTTCATGCCGCTTAGCATCTGGATGAATGGCTTGTCCCTACCTGCAACCGGAGACAGGAACTGAAATTCCTCGTATCTGTCTTTAAGCATTTGCAAAAGAGCCAGTCCCATGGAAAATGGCCTTGCCAGAGCCCAATCTGTAATGTGGATGTGAAGGCCACCGCACTGTTTTCCCTGGTGCTTGGAGGTATAGGGCACAAAATAGTAAGGCGTTGCGCATATCCCTGCAAATCCCCTATTATTAAAAGCCGCCGCAAGTTCCTCCGGGTCCTTGATGTAGGGAGCTCCGACAACCTGGAAAGGATTGGCAGTTCCACGCCCCTCAGACATGTTAGTGCCCTCTAATAGGCAGGTTCCAACGTACACCAGTGCAGTCTCAAGATTCGGAATATTGGGGCTTGGCATGATCCAGTTAAGCCCGGTCCTGTCAAAAAAGCTTTCTCTCTCCCATCCAAGGCAAGGAACCACCTTAACATCAGCCCTCAGATTCATTTCTTTATTGACCATCAGCGCAAATTCTCCCGGAGTCAGACCATACCTGACCGGCAGGGAATAACACCCGACAAAGCTATATTCAGAAGGAGCAAGAACATTTCCTTCAGTGATAACGCCGCCAAGAGGGTCCGGTCTGTCCAGCACCACAACTCGCTTTCCACGGCTTGCGCAGTCCTCGATCACATTTTTCAGCGAAGAAATAAAGGTATAGTATCGGCTTCCCACGTCCTGAATGTCATAGACGATGATGTCGAAAAGATCCAGCATCTCCTCTGTCATTCTGCGCCTTGATCCCTCGTAAAGACTGTAAACAGGGAGTCCCGACCTCTTATCAATTGTCTTTTCTACTGTGGCAGCGTCCTCAATATCGCCTCGGATTCCGTGCTCAGCACCAAATAGGACTTTCAGGTTACACACCTCTTTTAGCGCATCTATTGTGCTGCACCCATCATTAAGGCGCCCTGTTGGCGTAGTAATAAGGCCTACCCGGCCGCCATCAAAAAACTCCCTGTATTCTTCTAAACGATCCGCACCACACAAAACCATCGCTCAATCCTTTTCTATAAAATGAATTCCAGATATCCGCCCCATCACCACCGGGTGTCCTGCCCCGGTTACCGAAGGAACGTTGTTGCAGCGCCCCTTAAGTGTCTCCCCCGCCAGTACTGCCATAGCAACTGCCTCCTTGGCATCCGGATTTATCCCGGCTTCTGTAGCTGTTATGACTTCGCACTCTGTAAAAAGAGCTCTCAAATGCCCCAGGATTGCTTCGTTATGGGCTCCCCCACCGCTCACGATCAGCCTCTTAGGCATGCAGGTCGAAAAATCCACAATGCTCCTGTAAACGCACTCCGCCGTAAACCTGGTCACAGTGGCAATTTCGTCCACTTCGCTAATATCATTATTTCTGCAAAATGCATCTATTTCTTTAAGATAATCTAAGTTGTAGTGCTCTCTTCCTGTGGATTTTGGCGGCTTCCCGGAAAGGAAATCATCCCTTCCTATCATAAACCGAAGAAGTGCTTCGTTGCAGCTTCCGGAAAGAGCGATCTTCCCGCCTGCATCGTAATCGAGCATACCATCGCTATAATTACTAACCAGCTTATCAATAAGAGCATTTCCCGGGCCTGTATCAAAGGCAAGCACATCGGAAAGCTCGCAATTTGCAGGTAAAACAGTGATATTAGCAATCCCTCCAATATTAAGAAGAGCCACAGCCTCATCCCCGCGATACATAAGGAATTCGGTATATGGCACAATAGGCGCTCCCTGCCCGCCTGCAGCCATGTCCCTTAAACGGAAATCGCTGACTACGGGGCATCCAAGCGCCTCGTTTATAAAACTGGGATCTCCAAGCTGAAGAGATCCCCGCACACTCTCACCTAAATATTCAGTTGCCGTGGGCTGATGCCACAGGGTCTGTCCGTGACAGCCAGCAAAAGCAATGTCAGAAGCCTTAACCCCGGCCTTTTTGCATAATTCCAGGCATGCTCTTGCATAGAGCTTTCCAAGAAGCTCCTGCATAAGACACAGTTCTTTTGTGCTTGAACCGGCGCCCCCTGCAAGTTCCAGGAGCCGTTCTCTCACCGTGACAGGATATGGATATGTCTCAAAGTCTATGAGCCTTACTTTTGCACATTGCTGATATTTCTCAGGTTCATGAAGTTCTGCACGAACTCTACTACTGCCTTGCTCTATCGCAGAATTCTCTCGTTCCGAATCCACGCATTCTGTTCCCTCATGCCATATATCTACACGTTCAGAACTCTCACATTTCGTGTACTTATATCTCTGATTCTCACTGCTCTGATCATAACTATCCGGATTGTCACGACCCTGACCCTTACAGTCCAAGCTTTCATCCGTCAGCTCCACCAGTGCCACATCCACCCCATCCATGGAGGTTCCGCTCATTATGCCGATTGCAAGCTTTTTATTCTGACAAGGCATCAGTAATCATTCCTCCGGCTTTAGCCAGCATAGACTGCGCTTTTTCCGC
>JAFPVA010000097.1 GCA_017413105.1 Butyrivibrio sp.
TTATTCTCACAACGTAGGAACTCATGACCGCTGCCATACAACTGTTGAGCCTATGATCAAGGCACAGTGGTTCGTTAAGATGGATGAGCTTATCAAACCGGCTGTTAAAGCTGTTAAAGATGGCGAGATCAAGCTTATTCCACCTAGAATGGAAAAGACATATTTTAACTGGACAGATAATATCCGTGACTGGTGTATTTCAAGACAGCTCTGGTGGGGACACAGAATCCCTGCATACTACTGCGACAAGTGCGGAGAAGTTATAGTTGCAAAAGAGGCTCCGACAGTATGCCCTAAGTGCGGCGAGACACACTTTACACAGGATCCTGATACTTTGGATACCTGGTTCTCATCAGCACTTTGGCCTTTCGAGACTCTTGGATGGCCACATGACACCAAGGAACTTAAGTATTTCTTCCCTACAGATGTGCTTGT
The DNA here is from genome assembly GCA_017413105.1 of Butyrivibrio sp. GTDB lineage: Bacteria > Bacillota > Clostridia > Lachnospirales > Lachnospiraceae > Butyrivibrio. The sequence continues at coordinate 436 of JAFPVA010000097.1, forward strand.
AACAGGTTATGACATTATCTTCTTCTGGGTAATCAGAATGATTTTCAGTAGCTACGAGCAGATGGGAACATATCCATTCCATACAGTTCTTTTCCATGGTCTTGTAAGAGATTCACAGGGCCGTAAGATGAGTAAATCTCTTGGAAACGGTATTGATCCTCTTGATATCATCGAGAACTACGGAGCTGATGCTCTTAGACTTACTCTTATCACAGGTAACGCACCCGGAAACGATATGCGTTTCTATAATGAAAGAGTTGAGAATTCCCGTAACTTTGCTAACAAGGTTTGGAATGCTTCAAGATTTATCATGATGAACATGGCTGAGGACGCAAAGAGCGCTATTCATCAGCCAATGCCTTCCGGACTTGAGCCTGTAGATAAGTGGATCATCAGTAAGCTCAATAACACAATCAAAGAAGTTACCGAGAACATGGACAAGTACGAACTTGGTATCGCTGTTCAGAAGGTTTACGACTTTATCTGGGATGAGTTCTGCGACTGGTACATCGAGATGGTTAAGCCTCGTCTCTACAATTCAGATGACAAGGTATCTCATGAGGCAGCTCTTTGGACTCTGCAGACAGTTCTTTTGAATGCGCTTAAGCTTCTTCATCCATACATGCCATTCATTACTGAAGAGATCTTCTGCACACTGCAGGATGAGGAAGAGTCAATCATGATCTCCGATTGGCCGGTTTACAAGGATGAGTGGAACTTTGCCGAGGATGAGAAGTCTATAGAGACTATTAAAGAAGCAGTTCGCGGAATCCGTAACGTTCGTACACAGATGAATGTTGCTCCTTCTCGCAAGGCTCTTGTTTACGTAGTAAGCGACAAGGACGAGGTTCTTGATATCTTTAAGAAGGGCAAGCTCTTCTTTGAGTCACTGGCTTATGCCTCAGAGTCTGTTTGCCAGAATGATAAGAGCGGAATTGCTGACGATGCAGTATCAGTAGTTCTTGCAGATGCTACCTGCTACATCCCTTTCTCAGATCTTGTTGACATCTCAGCTGAGATTGAGCGTCTTACAAAAGAGCAGAAGAAGCTCGAGGGCGAGCTTAAGAGATCTCAGAGCATGCTCAGCAATGAGAAGTTCCTCTCTAAGGCACCTGCTGGGAAGATTGCAGAGGAAAAAGAGAAGCAGCTTAAGTACCAGCAGACCTACGACCAGATTACAGAAAGACTTGCACAGCTGAAAGGATAATGAGGACGCGAGTCTTAGAAGTGATATATAGTTCAGAGCTCCAACGATTTCTGACGAAATCCAATCGCTCTGAGCCTATATATTCACTCCTAAGACTCGCTGTCTGTGAATATACAAATGCTGTTCAAGGATCTTGGAGTTTTTAATGATTGATAGTTTAGAAAGCGCAGTTGAGAATCTCCTGAAGAGTTTTGACGAGGATAAGCTTACGGTTCAAGACTGCGAGAATTTTATTAATGAGGTTCCGCGTTTTACTGTAAAACATGGAATAGCAGAAACAAGGAAGTTTTTGGAATATCTGGGGAATCCAGATGAAAACATGAAGATAATTCATGTGGCCGGAACCAACGGAAAGGGTTCAGTATGCTGCTATATGCAGTCTGTACTGATGAAAGCAGGATACAAGGTGGGGCTTTTTACATCCCCACACCTTGTTAAGATAAATGAGAGATTCTGTGTGGATGCAAAGCCAATAGCCGATGGACTCTTTGTGGAAATATTCGTTGAAACCTTAAGAAGGGTTACTGAGTATCAGGAGGAAAACGGAAAAGAGGCAGGAAATGCCGATGGCGGTGAGAATACTTTCCAATATTTTCCAACATATTTTGAATTCCTGTTTTTTATGGCAATGATCCTTTATGATGTATATCCTGTGGATTATCTGATATTGGAGACAGGACTTGGCGGAAGACTTGATGCAACCAATTCGGTAGCAAAGCCTCTTGTAAGCGTGATAACAGAGATTGGCTATGACCACATGCAGTACCTTGGGGAGACTTTGGAGGAAATCGCTTCTGAGAAAGCCGGTATCATAAAAAAAGATGTTCCGGTTGTTGTTTTTGATAAAAGACCTGAAACTACTGAGGTGATCAAATCAAAAGCATTGGAAATGGATACAAGGACTACCGTTGTGAAGGCTGAAAATATCGATAATGTACGTATTGAAGGCGATAATGGTGGGAATAAACACATTGCTTTTTGTTATAATTCCTTATATGATAAATATGTTGACCTTAATCTGTCTACCGTAGCTAAATATCAGACAGAAAATGCGTCTATAGCCATAGAAGCCCTGGAAATACTTAAGAACCAGGGAACTAAGATATCGGAGCTTGATATCAGGGAAGGGCTTATCAGTGCCAGGTGGGAAGGCAGGATGGAGGAGATCCGTCCTGGAATCTATGTTGATGGTGCCCACAATATTGATGGTATTGAAGCATTTCTTGAGAGCTGCAGTGAGCTTGAATGCGATGGCAGAAAGCTTCTTCTTTTTGGTGTGGCATCAGACAAGCAGTATTCCGAGATTGTCAAGATGATCCTACGGACAGGACAGTTTGAAGGGATATACGCAGCCGTGCTGGAGACTTCAAGGTCAGTTTCAGTATCCGATCTTAAGGCTGCCTTTGAGGATGCCAAAGAGGAACTTGGAATTATTGGTCTTCCTGTAAAGTATTACAGCAATGTGGCTGATGCTGTGACAGATATAATCACCATGAGGAAATCAGGAGATCTTGTTTTCGCTGCAGGTTCATTATATCTGGCAGGACAGATAAAAAGTTTTGCATGACAATGAGGGGAATGCATTATGATAAATTTTGAAGAAGAGCTTAAGAAGTTTAAGCCCAGCCTCGAGATTGAGGATGCTGAGGATATCATCTACAATCAGGATCTTGATGATATGTCTGACGTGCTTTTTAAGCTTATAAAAGAAGCAAAGGATTCAGAGTCTGATCAGAAGAGGACAAAGTAACAATGAAATGCTATCGTTGTGGGGCTGAGCTTGATAAAAGCGACGTTTGTCCTTCTTGTGGAACAAACGTTAGAATATATAAGAAAACAGTGTGTCTTTCTAATATTTTTTATAATGAAGGACTTGAAAAAGCCGGGGTTCGTGATATGACAGGAGCCGTGGCTTCTTTGCGTCAGGCTTTGAAGCTTGATAAGAACAATATTGATGCGAGAAACCTGCTGGGGCTTATCTATTTTGAGACCGGAGAAGTAGTGGCAGCCCTTTCTGAGTGGGTTATCAGTAAGAATCTTAAGACTGAGGACAATCTGGCTGACAGGTATATGGACATGGTCAGGAACAGTCCGTCCCAGCTTGACAACATCAATCAGACTATTAAGAAATTCAATATAGCGCTGAATTATTGCCACCAGGATGGTCTGGATCTGGCTGTCATTCAGCTAAAGAAGGTTCTTTCACTTAATCCGGGATTCATCAAGGCACATCTTTTGCTGGCTCTTTTGTACCTTAAGGGAGGTAACTGGGACAGGGCAAAGATTGAGTGTCAGAAGGCACTTAAGCTGGATTCCGGAAATGTAATGGCAAAGCGCTATCTTAAGGAAGCTGACAGTATGCTTCTTCCGGGAGAAAGCGGCAAGCTTGTATCTGATATAGCTGCATCGGAAAGCGATGACGTCATCAGATACAACAGTGGCAACGAGATGATAATCCAGCCGGTAAAAAAATCTGCGATTACCAGAAGTGGTTCTATCTGGGGAATCGTTCTTGGTGCAGTTCTGGGACTTGCAGCGGCATGTTTCCTTATCCTGCCCCAGAGGATACAGAGCATTAATAGCAACAATCAGAGCAAGATCACTCAGATCAGCGAAGAATCTGATGCTAAATCTGCCCAGTTAAAAGAGTATGAGCAGAAAATCAGCACAATGGAATCACAGATAAGTAGTCTCCAGACTATGGTAACCGATTACGAGGGTGTCGACAGTACATCTTCTGCCATGAATGCACTGATGGCAGCAGCAAATGTGTATCTGACAGATCCTTCAGATATTGAAGGCATGACTAAAGCTATGGAAGACCTGGATCTTAATGCGATAAGTGATGAGGTTTCCACTCAGTTTACATCACTTTATGAGACCCTTATGACTCTTGTAGGTCCTGATCTTGCAGCATCCTATTACAGCAATGGCTATGATGCTTACAAGGCTGAGAACTATGAAACTGCTATTGCAAATCTTTCCAAGGCGTATCAGTATGACAATTCAAATGTCAATACTTTGTATTACCTTGCAAATTCATACTATGCGAGCGGTGATCTTGACAATGCCAAGACCGCTTATGATGCAGTAATTACTAATTTCCCGGATACTCAAAGCGCAAGCGCTGCTCAGACTAAGCTGGCAGAGATCAATAATTCCGGAAACTAGTGGAAGCAGTAGGCTGTTTATGATTAATTTTTCGGATCTGACTTTTATTTTCAGGTTTTTGCCTGTATTTATATTGTTTTTTTATCTTACACCCATTAGATATAGAAATCTGACTCTCCTTCTGGGAAGTCTTATTTTCTATGCAACGGGTGATCTTAAGATGTTCCCTGTTTTACTTGTAGCTGTAGTTATCAATTACCTTTTTGGAAGAGCTCTTCGGGGCGGAGACAAAAAGGCTCTCTTAGGATTTGCTATTTTCCTGGATGCAGCTATGCTGGTGGAATTTAAGCTCCTGGGTCAGTTTGTTGACAACGCACTTATGCCGATCGGTGTAAGCTTTTTTACCTTTAAAATGATTTCTTATCAGGTGGACAACTATAGGGGAAAGATAGAGAATGAGCCGGGATTTATTGATGTTGCGGCTTATTTTTGTATGTTCCCGCAGATTGTATCAGGACCTATCATGCGGTTTGAGGATTATCTTAAGAACCCTTTTTTACCAAATGCTGAGAAAAAAGAAAATGAAATAATCGATCTTGATAAAGAGGACAATTCCGGTCTTTTTACTTATCTTGAAAAGATTGAGGATGGCCTTAGGTTCTTTATTCTGGGGCTTGGAATGAAGGTCCTTATAGCAGATCACCTTTCAATGCTCTGGAAGGATATCGGAACAATAGGCTATGAAAGTATTTCAACTCCACTCGCCTGGCTTGGTGCAGTGTGTTATTCCCTTGAGCTCTATATGGACTTCTGGGGCTATTCACTTATGGCTGCCGGCGTAGGAATCATGCTGGGCTTTCCTTTTGTTGTTAACTTTGACCAGCCCTATAGCTCAGGGACTGTTTCTGAATTTTACAGAAGATGGCATGCGAGTCTTGGTTCATGGTTTAAGGACTATATTTATATTCCCATGGGAGGCAGCAGAAAAGGCCAGGCAAGGACTGTATTTAATCTTTTTATAGTATGGCTGATCACAGGCTTTTGGCATGGTGTTACCCTAAATTTCCTTCTTTGGGGACTGATTATTTTTCTGATAATTGTCTGTGAGAGAAATGTGCTGCCACATCTTCCAAAAGTACTGGAAAAGATTATCGGCAAGATAAATGTTCTTGTTCTTATTCCGCTTACATGGGTGGTGTTTGCCATTTCAGACAAGGTTATGCTCCTTGACTATTTCAAGAGACTATTTCCGTTTTTTGGTGAGGGAATTTCTGTAAATCAGGGTGACTTCATGAAGAACGTGGAAATATACGGAGTTATACTGGCGGCAGGACTTATTCTGCTGATACCGGGTCTTTACTCATACTTTGAAAAGCACAGAAAAAATGCAGTGTTTAGTGTGCTTCTCTTTGTTTTGTTCTGGGCCTGTGTTTACAGCCTGTCAAATGCTGCAGGTAATCCGTTCATGTACTTTAAGTTCTGATATTGAAAGAGTGTAAAACAATGAAGTTTTTCAAGACTTGCCCGATACTGATAAGTATTGCGGCAATTACAATTATATTATCTGCTGTGTCCTACGCTCTGGAGGGAGGAGTTTACGGCGAATATGCTGCCACTTACCAGGCAGAGAGTGCGCCGCATTTTATCCTTGTATTCAAGGGTTTAAGCGATGGAGTTTATCCCTGGAGTAAAGAGATAGTTTCTGAGGAAGAAATCCTTTTGGCAGAGGATTCAGATCCTCCGGAATTAGTGGGAAAAGAAGTGTCTGAAGTAGCAGAAAATGGTGAAAAAGAGATAACTGTTGCCGGAGAGCGTATAATCGGGAAGACAGTTTCCGGTAACGGAGTATCAGATAATTCTGTTTCGGGAAATTCTGTATCGGATAATTCCCTTTTTGAGGATGAATCAGAAAGAATCTACGAGTTTACTGAGGTTGATGAAGATTACTTTGCGGATGCTCTTTTTATAGGCGATTCAAGAACTGTCGGCCTTTCAGAGTACTGCCAGCCACTGGATGATAAGGCAACCTTCTATGCAAAGGTTTCGCTTACTATTTACGGAGTTTTGGATAAGCCCTTCTTAAAGAGGGGAGATGGAAATATAAGCATTGAGAAGGCTCTTTCTGAGAATCAGTTTGGAAAGATTTATATTATGCTTGGTCTTAATGAGATGGGAACCGGAACTACCGAAACCTTTGCCGAGGAGTATTCAAAGGTTATTGACAGGATCAGAGAACTTCAGCCAGATGCCCTTATCTTTATCCAGGGTATCATGCATGTAACTGAGAGAAAGAGCAAGTCAGACAAGTATTTTACCAACGAGAAAATAAATGAGCGAAATCAGGCTCTTTCTGAACTTGCTGATAATCAGACGATTTTTTACATGGACATGAATGAGTCGGTTGATGATGAGAACGGAAATCTTCTGGCAGAGCTGACCTTTGATGATGTACATCTAAAGGCTTCTTCTTACCAGAGGTGGTATGATTTCCTTTTAGGGCACGGAATTGTATAGTGACCATAAATTTAGTTGGGGAGTGTGTTAAAATGGCAAGAGAAATGACTTTTAAAATGGAAAGGCCCGGACTTTTAAAAGAGGGTGACAAAGTAACTGTTACAGAGGGCGTTCTTCCGAGTAACTACTATTATACGATTGACCCGTCTCTGGCAATGTCGGGTAATTTTCCTTTTAGAGAGAGGATGCTTGAAAGAGAAGGCGTTGTCACAAAGGTAGAAGAAAATGCCAGAGGATTCTATGTTACAGCGGTTTTTGGCTAAAAAAGCTTATAATATAACATTTCAAGGAGGACATGATTATGGAGTACATTTCAACAGAGAAGGCACCTGCAGCTATCGGACCTTATTCACAGGCAATCAAGGCAGGAGGATTTGTTTTTGCATCAGGACAGATACCGATCAATCCTGAGGATGGCGAGATTGATACTATAACTATTACCGATCAGGCTGACAGAGTATGCAGAAATATCGGAGAAATCTTAAGCGCAGCCGGAACAGACTATGAGCATGTTGTAAAGACTACATGTTTCCTTGCAGAGATGAGTGATTTTGCTGCATTTAATGCAGTTTATGAGAAGTATTTTGTTGGAAAGCCGGCAAGAAGCTGTGTTGCAGTAAAGCAGCTTCCACGCAACGTTCTTTGTGAAGTAGAGGTAATTGCTTACGTTGGCTAACTTGCCAGATCAATTTTTTCGGGAGTTTGGATGAAAAAAAGAGTTTTAGCAGGAATATTTGCTTTAACAATTATATGTTCGGGATGTGGCTCTTTGGCAGGCCGACATGACGTGGATTCCGGTTTTACCTATATCGAGAGCCACGATTATGAGAATGCCATGAAGAGCTTTCTGGCAGCGGAGGAAGGCGGAGAAGACCAGTGCCTTATCCACAGAGGAAAAGGCATTGTTTATCTATACACCGGAGAATATCAGATGGCTGTAGACGAGCTTTTGGCTTCTCTTGCTGCAGACGAAGGAATAGTTGATGACATGGACTTTGACACCAACTATTATCTTGCGGAGGCTTATTCTGCCCTGGGACAGTATTCTGAGGCAAAGGATGTATATGATGCCATTTTAGGACTCAGGAGTAATGACCAGAATGCCTATTATCTTAGGGGCGTTGCAGAGCTTGGTTCCGGAAATCATGATGCTGCATATTCTGATTTTTCCAAGGCAATAGCCCTTAATGCCAGGAACTATTCACTGATAATACTGATTTATCAGGCTCTGGCTGATCATGGCTATGAGGAGGAAGCAAGAGGAATCCTTCAGACTGCCATGGATAACGGCAGTTCCTTTATGTCCAATTATGAGAAGGGGCAGATTTCTTTTTACCTTGGAAACAATGCTGATGCCCAGAGCTTTCTTGAGGCAGCCAGAAATGAGAGAGATCAGGAAAAAGAGCCTGTTGTGCTGCTTCTTGGACAGACAGGAGAAAAGCAGGGAGACTATAACTACGCAATCAGCGTATATAAGACTTTCTTAAGTGAGACCCCCAGCAGTGCCAAGGTCTATAATCAGCTTGGCATGTGCCAGATAAGGCAGGGGGACTACGATGGTGCAGTTTCATCCTTTGAGGCGGGGCTTGCTGTGGATGACAAGGAAATGAATCAGGCGATTCGTCTTAACGAGATAACAGCCTATGAGTACATGGGCGAATTTAGCATGGCTCAGTCCCTTATGTCATCTTATCTTGCGGATTACCCTGATGATGAGACGGCGCAGAGAGAAAACATCTTTTTATCAACCAGATAATTTGGGAAAGATATGAAAATAGAAGTATACAACGAATGGGATCATGTAAATAAAGCAGAGGCCAGTGGCGACGGACAGGTGGTTCTTACCTGGGATGGAGAATATCGTAAGGGAGATATGATCGAATTCTCCGGACTAGAGCCTGAAAGCTACTATGTGGTTAAGGTGGATGCCGCTATAGATCCGGCACTGGTTCTGATAAAGAAAGAGAATGTAATCTTTACTGTTCCGTTTTACGAGAAAAAGACCAGCTACAATCCACTGGCATTTTTTGGTAACAGGCACTATATCAGCATCAGAGAGGCCTTTGACTATGAGGTTTCAGCCTATAGGAATCTGGCGCTCAATCCTTTCGACCAGCATGAGGTATCGGGAGTATATCCCCATGCCAGTGCCAATGTTGAGACCAGGGGAGAAGCGGTTTTTGCGGCAAGAAATGCAATTGACGGCTGCATAGCCACATTGTCCCACGGTGAGTGGCCCTATGAATCCTGGGGAATCAACAGACAGGATGATGCGGAATTTACTTTGGACTTTGGCTGTGAGGTGGATTTTGACCAGATAGTTCTCTATACCAGAGCAGATTTTCCTCATGATAACTGGTGGACAGAGGCTACTTTTACTTTTTCGGATGGCAGCACAGAGGTTGTTCACATGGATAAAAAGGTTGCAGAGCCCCATGTGTTCCATATCGAGAGAAAAGGCATTACCTGGCTTAAGCTTGGTAAACTCATAAAGGCCGATGATCCAAGTCCTTTCCCTGCTCTTACACAGATAGAGGTCTACGGGACATGTTAAGGAAATAAAAGATGATAAAGAGCAGTTATTCCTTTTGAGATAACTGCTCTTTTTGGCACTGTTAATGAGGTTTACAAATGAGTAGAACACTTATAAAGGACTATTTTGATAAGACAAAAGGTGCCGGAATATATGATAAATATCCGGATATCAGTGACAGAAGCCATTGGGATAATCTGTCAAAAGAGCTTAGGTCTGCCCTTATAAGATCGGGTGAAGAGGCGAAAAAAGAGCCTTGGACACAGCTTCTTATCTCTGACTTCAGGGAGTTTTCAAAGAGCGGGAACCGCGTGAGGTTTGAGGATAAGTATTTTCCAAGAAGGAGAAAGCTTAACCGCCTGGTGATGGCAGAGTGCGCTGAGAATAAGGGAAGGTTTATTGATGATATCTTAGACGGCCTTTATCTGATACTGGAGGAGACCACCTGGTGTCTTCCGCCGCATACCAGCTATATAAGAGATGCAAGACAGGAAACTATGCCGGATGTCACAAGGCCCATCATAGATCTTTTTGATGCGGAAAGTGCTGCCCTGGTGGCTTATGCAGAGTATCTGCTTAGACCTGTTTTGGAGAGAGAAAGTCCTTACATCAGTGTGTTTGTAAATGAAAGGCTAAAAGAGCGAATCTTTACACCATATCTTCAGCAGCACTTTTGGTGGATGGGAAATGGGGACGAGCCCATGTGCAACTGGACCCCTTGGATAACACAGAACGTGCTTATATGCGCCCTGACCAGAGAAAAGAGCTTTTTTAACGAAAAAGAGAGACGCAGATTCCTGGAGAAAGCTGCTGTTTCCTGCGACTATTTTCTAAAGGACTACGGAGAGGATGGGTGCTGCAGTGAGGGAGCTCAGTATTATACCCATGCGGGGCTATGTCTTTTTGGGTGCCTTGAAATAATGAACTGGTCACTTCGAAGTGCAGGAATATTAACTGAAACGAAATGCGCTAGTGCCGATAATAACGTTTTTTCCGGTGTTTTTTGCGAAAAGAAAATTCAGAACCTGGCTAGTTACATTGTTAAGATGTATGTTTCTGATAATTACTACATTAACTTTGCAGACTGCAGTGCTCTTCCGGGAAGGAGAAGCGCAAGGGAGTTTCTTTTTGGAAGGCTTATTGGCGATGAGGTTCTATCAAGTTTTGCGGCAGCAGACTTCAGGGATGAGCCTGAAAGCGAGCAGCTGATTGAAGATGAGATAAATCTCTTTTACCATGTCCTGCAGGCCTTTAGCTACGATGCCATGATGAAGTATCCTGTATGTGACAGTCTGCCGGAGGATTCCTGGTTTGAGAGTGTAGGCCTTATGGTAGCCAGGGATGATACCTTTGTCCTGGCGGCAAAAGCCGGGAATAATGCGGACAGCCACAATCATAATGATGTGGGTTCTTTTACCATATACAAAGCCGGAAAGCCCTTTATCATTGACCTGGGGGTTGGGACTTATACCGGGAAGACTTTCTCAGACAAGCGCTATGAGATTTGGACCATGCAGTCCCAGTTCCACAATCTGCCAACATTTTTAAACGCAAAGACAGAAGTTGAAAGTGCAGGGATAATCGAAAGGCTTGGGAAGGATCCTGCGGAAGACTTTAATGATGAAAAGATAATCCTTCAAAGGGACGGTGCTGAGTTTAAAGCTTCTCAAGTGGAATGCTCTTTAAGGTCTGACAGCGCAGGTTTGGTTATGGATATCGCTGCGGCCTATGGTGATGACAGGATAAAGAAATACCAGAGGAAAGTTGAACTTATAAAGGGTGAAGGTGTCAGGGTAACCGATGAGTATTTGGGAGAACTTCCTGCTTGCATCAGCCTTATGACCTATGAAAAACCCGTGGTAAGTGAAGAGAGCGGAGCCCTTGTTGTTAATGTGGGTGATCTTGGGAGTATCAGTGTGCAGGGAGATATAAAGCGCGAAGGTATTGAGGGCGATGCTGAAAACTGTGTTGAAAGCTATGGCAAAGAGACAAACGGCATATACAGGATTGAGTCCTATCCGATAACTGACGAGCGTTTGAGCCTAGCCTGGAAACACGAGGTCTATCGCATTTTGATCAAAATGCCTGAGGATGGGAAACTAGAGATGGACTTCTGTTAGTGCGGATTTTGTGAGGACGTGATTCAATGGATAGACATGCCCTGCGACTATAGTTGATTTTGATTTCATTAGGAAAATAGATAGAGATAGTACAGGAAAGGAAAGAGAAATGGGGAAAAACTGGGAAGAGATAGCAGAAAAGATAATAAAGAAAGAGCGCGCGGTTGTTGAGAGAAACAAGGGGAAAATTCCTTACACTGCAAAGAACCACGTTTTTGATGACAGGTCAGATAAAAAGGATATCTGCTGGTGGACCAACGGCTTTTATGGCGGAACTCTTTGGCAACTTTATAATGCCACGAAGGAAGAGCTTTTTAAGGACTGTGCTATAGAACTTGAAAACAAGATGGATGCCTGCTTTATGGATTACAACGGTATGGACCATGATGCGGGTTTTAGATGGCTTCCGACCGCTGTTGCAAATTACAGATTATTTCAGGGAAAAGAGTCAAAAAACAGGGCGCTTCTTGCAGCTGCCAATCTGTCAGGTCGTTTTAACTTAAACGGTAATTTCATCCGTGCCTGGAACGACTGGGGAGATGACAGGGATACCACAGGCTGGGCAATCATCGACTGTATGATGAATCTGCCTCTTTTGTACTGGGCCTCTGAGGAACTTGGGGACCCAAGATTTAAGGCGATTGCTGTAGCCCATGCGGATACTGCCATGAAGAATTTTATCAGAGAAGACGGCTCGGTGCGTCACATTGTAGGCTTTGATCCTGCTACAGGAGAGTTTGACAGAGACTATGGCGGACAGGGCTACAGTGAAGGCTCATCCTGGACAAGGGGACAGACATGGGCTCTGTACGGTTTTACTCTCAGCTACATCCACACCGGAGATAAGAAATATCTGGAGACGGCTATAAAGGTTGCCGACAGATTCGCCGAGAGAATTCCGGAAAATGGCCTTATTCCGGTGGACTTTGATCAGCCCAAGGAGCCTTACTATATTGATTCCACGGCAGCAGCCATTGCAAGCTGCGGCTTTATCACCCTGGCAAAGGTGCTGGAGGATCCGGAAGTTTGTAAGTCAGGCAATGCGACATGTAGAATGAACAATTCTGAAGCAACTATGTTATCCGAAAAATACATGGCTGCAGCTGAGAAAATGCTCAGTGCCCTTGATGAGATAGACTGCGACTATGATCCTTCACACGATGAGCTTCTTACGAGATGCTCTGCTTCTTATCACGACAAGGAACACGAATTCCCGATTATATACGGGGACTATTACTACATTGAAGCCATCTGGAAGTTGACAGGCAGAGAGTTGTTTATATGGTGATTTAAGGGATAACCTTATGAAATCTGATAATAACTATATGGAGATTTACGCATGACATTTGAGAAAAAATATCTTGATTACGAGCTTAGCCCCTTCACCGGCATGACCAGAAAATCCTGGATTGCGGCAGCAGAGTACCTGCTGGAGGGAATCTTTAATAACATTTCAGACATTGAGGCACCGGTGGTAATGCCGCGGTATGAGACGAAGGTTACCTATCCTTCCAAGGATGCTCCGGAGTGGAGAAAAAAGGCAGAGGTCTTTGAGGGACTTTGCAGATCCTTCTTCATTTCTGCGCCTCTTATACATATTGAACCGGAGCTTGTTTTAAACGGAATCAACATAAGAGACTATTACAAAAAGCAGGTCCTTTATGCGGTTACTCCCGGAAAAGCCAACTATGTCCTTAACTATTCGGATATGAGAGCATTGGATAAGAGTGACAATCCAACTGCCTGCTATCAGCAGACTGTGGAGACAGCCGCTCTCGTAATCTGTCTGTGGCTCTCTAAGGACGAGATATGGGATACCTACACCAAAGAGGAGAAGGACCGCATTGCAGCATTCCTGTCAGACTTTGCCCATTCAAATACTGTGCCCCAGAATTGGCGACTTTTCAATATGCTGGACATGGCGTTTCTTTACATGAACGGCTATCCGATAGATGAAGATATTATGAGAGAGCATGCTCAGAATATCCTGAATTATTACGTTGGTGATGGCTGGTACAGGGATGGACAGTGCTTTGATTATTATTCATGCTGGGCCTTCAATATGTATACTGCCATCTGGAACAACTGGTATGGCTATGAAAAAGAGCCTTATATCGCGGAAAAATTTGAAGAAAATTCCAACGAACTTATGAAGACCTATCCTGATTTCTTTGACAGGGACGGATTTACAAATATGTGGGGCAGGAGTGGTATCTACAGAAATGCTGCCACCAGCTCTTTTGACGGAAATCTGCTTATGAAAAATAGCCAGGTAAATCCCGGGCTTGCAAGAAGGATATGCTCCGGATCTCTTTTGCAGTTCCTTGAAAGAGATGACTTTTTGTGGAATGGGGTTCCGACTCTTGGGTTCTATGGGCCATTCGTACCTCTGGTTCAGGGATATTCCTGTGCTGAGTCTCCCATGTGGCTTGCGAAGGCTCTTTTGTGCCTGCATCTTCCTGAGGATCATCCCTTCTGGACGGAGAAAGAAGTGGGCGGCACCTGGGATGATTTAAAAAAGAACGAGACCAAGGTCACAACTCTTGACGGACCGGCTCTTTGCATGGCAAATCATGAGGCCAATGGAATCACGGAACTTCGCACGGGAAAAGTGGTAAAAGAAAAGTCGGACCTCCATGGAATGTGGAACTATTCTAAGCTTGTCTACAATACTAAGTTCCCCTGGGAGTGCACACCGATTGAAGATACTGAAGACTATGCAAAGGATGAGACAGCTTGCGATAATTTAGGGGAAAGAAAGTCCAGACAGGAGCAGATGGATAGGCGTCCTCATGTGGAGTCACAGCAGTACGTCATGGAATACTTAAGCGGACCGGAAGCAGATAACAATTCGTGGTCCACTCCAAATGTGACCTTCTGGCACGGGGAAAAGAAGGGGGTTCTTTACCGCAGACAGTTCTTTGACTATGAGCTTAATACTGAGACCCATTGGAGAACAGCCATAAATCTAGCAGATTTTGCTGTGCCCTACGGAATCCTTCGAGCCGACAAGTTAAGGCTTTTCAGGTGCCCTGTTCGCTTTACCCTTGGCGCTTTCGGATTTCCTGATAATGGAACCAAGATCATAGAAAAAGAAAAGGATGGCTATAAAGCTATAATCCTTAAGGGGTATGACCATACCGGAAAAGAGAAACAGCTGGCCTTCACTATCATGGACGGCTGGAGCGATATAAAGCTTATAAGAAGCAGGAATACAAATCCTGATAGTGAGAAATCCATTGTTCTTTATGCCGAGACCACAAGACAGAAGCAGTACGGCTACGAACCCATGGTTCTCATCTCCCAGGTCATAACAAAGGAGAGCCTTGAGGATTTCTCTGAAGATGATATCTTCCCGATTGATAAGATAACTTATACAGATGAGCAGAAATGCGGAGGCTTTGGCCCTGTGACCATAAGTCTTAAGGATGGCACTACGAAGGTTATTGATTTTTATGGTATCGAAGGTAACCTTCAACTGTAAATCTCTGCACAATATAGTGAATTATCACACTCTATGATGTAAAATTATATTAGGGACAGAATATCTTTTTCCCTACGTTATGATATGCAGCAGCACTAACATTATGGAGGTGGCGCGATGATAAAGGACTTTGTAAAACAGGCATTACCTGAAGATGACGAAATGAAGGCCAAACTCAAAGAGGAGAGAGCGCATCTTTCCGGTCTTCAGATGAAGATAAAGGAGGCAGGACTTCCCGTAATGGTTCTTTTTGAGGGCTGGAGTGCTGCCGGAAAAGGTGCGGTCATAGGAAAGGTTATCCGCAACATTGATCCCAGGTTCTTCAAGGTTGCCACCATGGACAGAGAGCCCAGTGATGAAGAGAAGCGTTATCCTTTCCTCTACAGATATATCAAGGAAATTCCTGAGGCTGGAAAATTCAGGCTTTTTGACACCTGCTGGATGGAGGAGGTTGTGGACGGAGTCCTTGAGGAGACTCTTGATGAGGACACCTACAAAAAGAGAGTCCACTCCATAAACATCATAGAACGTCAGCTTATCGACAACGGATATCTGGTAATCAAGTTCTTTTTTCATATATCAAAGAAAGAACAGAAGAAGCGCCTTGACGAGCTTAAGGAGAGCAAGGACACCAGCTGGAGAGTCGATAAGGACGACCTTTTGCAGAATAAGCACTATGACAGGTGCCTGGAAGTATTTGACAGATATCTTGGAGATACAAATCAGTCCAGGTCACCCTGGTATATCATTGATGCCACAAATAAGAAGTGGGCGGAGCTTCAGGTTCTGCAGTTCCTTAATCAGGGAATCGAAGTGGCTCTAAAGAACCATTCTCTGAATGTTCCCATTTTGCAGAATACCTTCCCTATGGAAAAAATAGGGAAGCTTTCAGATATCTCACTGGACGATAAGAGGTTGTCAGATTCCGATTATGATGCGGAACTTGAGAGCCTTCAGAAGGAACTTAAGGATCTTGGAAACAAGGTCTATCGCAAAAAGATTCCTGTCATCATCGCCTATGAGGGCTGGGATGCAGCAGGAAAAGGCGGCAATATAAAGAGGATCACCGAGGCGCTTGACCCCAGGGACTACGTGGTTGAGCCTATTGCCAGTCCTGAGCCCCATGAAAAGGCAAGGCACTATCTATGGAGATTCTGGACGAGACTCCCCAAGACCGGTCATATCACTATTTTTGACAGGACCTGGTATGGAAGGGTGATGGTAGAACGCCTTGAGGGGTTCTGCTCAGAGAACGACTGGCAGAGAGCCTACAATGAGATAAATGAGTTTGAAAAAGAGCTGGTGGACTGGGGCGCAGTCATCATAAAGTTCTGGGTTCAGATTGACAAGGACACACAGCTCGCCCGCTTTACCGACAGGCAGAATACCCCGGAAAAACAGTGGAAGATCACCGATGAGGACTGGAGAAACAGAGAAAAGTGGGACCTGTACGAGACGGCAATAGATGAGATGATAGAAAAGACCAGTACAGCCTTTGCGCCCTGGTATGTTTTGGAGTCTGTTGACAAGAAATACGCACGAATCAAGGCTTTGAAGATAGTGATTGAGCAGATAAAGAAGCGTTTGTAACAGGTAAAATCAGAAATGCGCACGTTGCTGCGCATTTCGTGAGAAAGTGATTCGATTGTTGTTGTTGTGAAAATTTTTTAGCCTCAAAAGGGCAAAATCTTTTATCCTGGACTCACACTCGGGACTCATAAAAAAACAAGACTCATAAACGGGACTTATCTTCGGGATAGGTCTCGTTTTTTTGACTCTTGGAGCCACAA